>NZ_JALNUG010000008.1:0-258841 GCF_026540675.1 Bacillus sp. GC_Bacil_1 | reverse complement strand
TTGTTTGAAGTTGGTCTGTGTTACCTTGCACTTGAAGGCTTGTAGATTGCTTATTGTTTACTGATTGTTGTTCCTCTGCAAACGATACCAATGGTGAAGATAATACCGTTAATCCTGCCGTGAATGCTACTACTTTTTTATTAAATTTAATATTCATTTTGAATTTGGTATATCTTACTACTTTAATAGATATACCTTCCTCCTTGTACTTCTTTTAGTCTGAATAATAGTGTGAATAATGATAGCCTGAACCTCAAAGATAATGCCTTAATTTTTCATTTCATATGATAAACCGAAATCTATAAGTCCTACTAGATATATCAGTATTTCAGAATTATAACACAGCACGATTGCAAAAATATAATTAAATAACATAAATAACCTTTAATGTATAGAACGGTTCTGGTGCAAAAATCCCAAGGCTCTTACAGCTAATATCTTAATCTTGAACATACTGATAGTATGAATCTAAAAAGAAGCATAATCAGTTAATCTATTTTCACACCAAAACCATGTTAGCTCCTATATAAAAAATACACCCCTTCTTTTCATTTTATTATTTCTTTTTACCTAGCGATTTAAGGCCACGTTTAATAACATCATAGAAACTTAGAGATTGTGACATATGACCTGGATCTACATATTCTCGTATAGCCCGAAGAACTTTCTTAGGTTCCTTAGAAGAAAAGGTGAAGATTCCATTTCTCTTGGTTTCAATAGCATAACGTGGAATCCATTTACCCTTAAACATTACAGAAGCTATAACATAATCTACTTCCTCCCATGGAATTTGAATAAATTTACGCGTATCACGAGAATTATAAAATTCAAACCCTTTATCACCAATCATAATTTTCCCATAGTCTGTAAGTCCCGTAAAAGCGGTAGCATCTATTACTAAATCTACCTTTGTATTAATTGATTGAACCATCATATCCACTCCATTTCATTTATCCTATTTATAATTCGTAACTTCAAACAATTAAGTCAATACAAAAAGTGGCTGAAACGATAATCCCCAGCCACTTTTTGTATACGAACTATTATCGATTCACAGGCTACTAACCTATACTTCAATCTCAACAATTCCTAAATAATAAATTTTAAGAATTGAAAACGTGAGCAACTTAAATTATAAAAGTCCGATTACGTGACCAACTACCCCAACTACGAATAATGAAAGAATAATAACAATTGGGCTGACTTTTTTCTTCAGCAACCACATGCAGAAAAATGTCAGAAGCAATGCAGCTAAACCAGGAATTAATTGATCTAAGTTATCTTGCAAGGTAGTTACTTTCGTAGGTGACAGTGCCATTCCTGAGTTTACTTGTTCAAAAGATTGACGAATCCCTTCACCATTTCTAGGAAGTTTGTCCCACTCAACATACGCACCTTTATCTAACTGAACTTCAGATACAACTGGCTTGAATTTAATTGATACCCATCGTTCCACCAAGGCTGCAAGTACAAACATACCAAGGATTGATGCTCCTTTTGTAATATCTTGTAATAATCCACCTGAAAGATCATCAGTGATTTTAGAACCGGCTTTATAACCAAATTCTTGTGTATACCACATAAATCCCCAACGGACCAGATTCCAAGCTAAGAAGAAAAGGATTGGCCCAAGGATATTCCCCCCCATTGCTAATGATGCTCCTAAAGCACCTAACATTGGACGTAAAGTAAACCAGAATACCGGATCACCAACACCGGCTAAAGGACCCATCATTCCAACTTTAACCCCCTGAATTGCCACATCATCAACTTCTGCACCATTAGCACGTTCTTCTTCAAGTGCTAATGTAACTCCTAGAATTGGTGAAGCAATATAAGGATGTGTATTGAAAAATTCCAAGTGACGTTTTAATGCTGCTTTTCGATCTTCTTTTGATTTATATAACTTTTTAATCGCTGGAATCATCGAGAAGGCCCAACCACCATTCTGCATACGTTCGTAGTTCCAAGAACCCTGAATAAATGTAGATCGCCATGCAACGGCTAAACGATCTCTTTTTGTTAATTGAATTTTTTCTGCCATTTGTCTTCTCCTCCTGAATTAATAATCGTTTAAGATATCATCAAGCGGGTCACCAGAGTTACCTCCACCACCATTTGAAGAACCACCCATTTTAGAAAGGCTCAAATAAATAAGAGCTAAAGCCACACCCAATGCACCAAGAGCAATAAGTGTTAATTGAGAAATCGCAGCTATTACGAAACCAATAATGAAGAATGGCCATACTTCTTTTGTTGCCATCATATTAATAACTAATGCATAACCAACAGCAACAACCATTCCCCCACCAATAGCCATTCCATCAGTTAACCATGCAGGCATTGATTCCAAGAATCCTTGAACGCTTTGTGCAGGGATAAATAAAAGTGCTCCGGCAGGAATTGCAATTCGGATACCCTGTAAACACACCGCAGCGATGTGTAACACTTCAATTTTTTTTATATTTCCTTCTTCAGCTGCCGTATCCATCATGTGAACAATAGGAACAGCAAGTGTACGAACAATCATTGTTAAGAAAAGTCCTGCTACTGCAAGTGGTACCGCTACTGCAATTGCTGATGCAACACCGCTAACACCTTGTCCGCCTAATACTAAAATGATCGCTGATGCAACTGATGCCAATGCAGCATCTGGCGCTACGGCTGCTCCAATATTTGCCCATCCAAGTGCAATCATTTGAAGTGTACCGCCAAGAACAATGCCAGCCTCCAGGTTACCTGTTACTAATCCAATTAGTGTACATGCCACTAGTGGTTGATGGAATTGAAATTCATCTAATATTCCTTCCATACCGGCTAGAAATGCAATTAGTATCACTAAAATTATTTCTATAGTAGACATTATGATCCCCCATTTCATTTACATTTACTATGTAACTACGATAATTCAACCTTCGCTTTTTTTAGAATATCATCCATATTTGCACGAGAATCATTAGGTACTTTACGTACATCAAAATGAATGCCTTTTGCTTTCATTTTCTCGAAAGCCTCTACATCTTCTCTTCCCATAGAAAGAACCTTATTAACAACAACCTTTCCAGTTGAATGAGCCATAGAACCAACGTTAACTTCTTTAATATCCACACCACCCTCTATAACTCTCAGGACATCTAGTGGGTTTTCAAATAATACCAGTGCATTAGTATTACCAAAACGGGGATCTTTTTCAACTTCAATCATTTTGCTGATTGGAATAACATTGGCCTTAACCCCTGGTGGTGCCGCCTGTTCGATTAATTTTTTACGAAGATCGTCTTTAGACACTGCATCTGAAACTACGATAATACGATTTGGTTGTGTAGACTTTGTCCATGCAGTCGCTACCTGACCATGCAATAAACGAGAATCCACACGGACTAAAACGAACTTGATTTTCCCATCACCAACTACTGTACCGGGAGCAAGTCCGCCATTTGCTTTTCCATCTTTTGCAACTGCGATATCAGTATTTTCTTTGGGTTCCAGCTCTTCAGGTTTAATTCTGACCCCTTCCTTGGCTGTTTTAATGATATGTGCTGCGATCTCTTGAGCAGACGTAATTGATAAACGGGATGCATAAGCTTCAATCACCATTGGTAAGTTTAAACCAGCAACGATTGCCCAATTGTCTTTGTGTTCTTCATACAAGCCATTAGCTTGATTGAATGGAGTACCGCCCCATAGATCGACTAAAAATAATACCTCATCTTGATTATCAAAAGATGCAACTGCTGCTTCCATTTTTGCTCTCAAATCGTCTGGCCCTTCGTTTGGCATTAAGGTAACAGCCTTAACATTCTCTTGCTCTCCAAAAATCATTGCGCCAGATTGTAAAATGCCTTCAGCAAATTGGCCATGGCTTGCTAGGATAATCCCTACCATCTCTCTACCTCCTAAATATTTCATCCTAATTTTTTCTGAATTGACGCAACCAACACAACTTTTCTTCTTCATTTCATCAATCTTTAACTATTAAAAACCAACTTTTTCTATCCTTGAGAAAACCACCTCCTAGGCTATTTAAATCTCACTTCTTTTATAAAATTTTGTTTACTACTAAAAATGAGTTTGTGAATCTCCAATTCATCATTTTTCAAATCATTACTTAAAACACATAATTTCTTAGGTAAAAGGTTCATAATCTTATAAAATAACCCACTACAAGAAAACGCTTTCAAAATATAGAAAGAACATACCGTTAAAAATCGTTGTTTCAAATACACTTACTCTAAACCTAATCAACTATAAATAGACTGAGTTGCGTCAAACCAAAATAGGAGTAAAACTCCACTTGCGAATTGCCTCATTGATAAGGAAAGCGTTTATCTCGAAAAACATGATTATCAATGTAAACGAACATGACAGAAATCAATTTAAAGTTCTTTCGAATGATAAAAATACCATGTAAGTTTTAATTACGCATATGTTACTCACCAAAAGTTCAATTGAATGACAGACTATACATATTTATCCTTTTCCCAAATAAAGAAAAGCACTGTTATTCGTATAATGAAATCGATTCCACTTACTAAAAACATTGCCGTTCTATCTGATAAGATGATTTATATCGCCTGCATACAAAATAACAAACCAAAAAAACAATAACCCACTCTTACGAGTCAAAAGTTTGCTAAAGATAGCTATCTAGAAAACAGTTTGTAGTTGGAGACAGAAATTTGATAAAAGAGTTGATTCGTCGCAAAAGAATATTTGGCATTGGTATTTTTGATCTTGGTTAGATTGTATATTTGCTCAATTTTAAAGAGAGTATGTATCAAATAATAATAATATTTGTAAAAAAACACATGAATATAACAATATAAAAGCAGCTCGTTTATCAGTTCTCAAAAGAATAAAACCACTATCACCCTCTACAACGGTTATATATTCATTATATCCATTGTGATTTTTTTCACAATGGATATAAATTGAACATTTTATGAATAAAACAATTCCACATTATAAGAAATATATAGTGATTTTTTTAGCATACATTTTTTACTTAAATACCCCTTTGCATTATATGATCGATAGTAAACGTGGTTAACTAATCGATTTCTAATTGAAGTTTAATATATTAATTGCTTAATAAATCAATTGAAAACCTATAGCTCCTATAATTCCTCCTATGGTACTACCAATTATGGGAATCCATGCGTATCCCCAATCCGAAGAGCCTTTATTACATATTGGTAAGATTTGATGTGCTAGTCTTGGGCCAAAATCTCGAGCTGGATTTAAAGCAAATCCAGTTGTTCCACCAAGAGATAAACCTATAGATACTATTAACGCTCCTATTATTATTGGAAGTAGTCCATCTGTAACTTTATTATGACTTATAGCTAAAATTGAAAATACAAATACTGCAGTGCCAATAATTTCACTTAACAAATTGGACGGCCAACTTTTTATTGCAGGGCTTGTAGAAAACACCGACAATATAATTTCTTGATTTTTAGTTTCTTTCCAATGTGGAAAATACTGGAGCCAGACAAATATTGAACCTAAAAATGCCCCCATCAACTGTGCACCAATATAGGAAGGAACTTCACTCCAAGGAAATAACCCTATACAAGCAAAAGCAATTGTAACTGCAGGATTCAAATGTGCACCACTTATGTTATCTACTATATATATAGCGAATGTAACTGCTAATCCCCAGCCAAGAGTAATTGCAACCCATCCGGAATTTTGTGCTTTGGATTTTTTCAGCAAAGTACCTGCTACAACGCCGTTCCCTAATAAAATAAGAACCAAGGTTCCAATTAATTCTCCCATAAATGGAGACATATTTATGACCCCCTTTGTTATTTCAAAAACCATTGTATAAACACAAGGGCATCATCAGCATCTTCCCCATCAAGAATTACATGTATTTCTGCTCCTCTTTTTACTGCTAAATCGATTAATTGAAGAGTACTTTTTGCATTAACTTTTTTACCTTTAAATATAAACTGAACCGAACAATCATAATCCCTTAAGCCATCTACAATTTCACTTGCTGATTTTGCATGAATTCCATCCTTACGAGTTACAATTAATTTTTTTTCGATTCTCATAAGATTAGCTCCTTTTATATTTTTATAATGGTTTTCGCTTCAAGTACAGCCTTAAATCTTATATATTTCTTCTAATATTCTGCCAATCCCTAATTCAACAACTGCTACGTAGGACCATCTATTAATGGTGAATCTGCTATTTTAATTTAAACACTCTTAATTAGAGTGCCTCCCAAATTTAGGAATACAATTACAACTCATTCATTATAAATAGACTCTTGAATTTATCGAACGCTTCTACCTACTTTATCGGTATCTACTCCTCCTGCAGCAACTATTAAAACACTGAAACTTAATTGGATGAGTAAAGCTTTTAAATCTCTTAACTAGTAGATAGCCATTAGAAAATAAAGCTATCCCTGCATTACTCATCACAATTGCTCCCTAAGTTCATTAACAATATCTTTTTCACCTATAAGAGATAAACATAGAGTTTCAAAGATAATAAAAGATGAGACTGCTCCTGGATCTAAATGACCAATAGACCTTTCTCCTAGAAAAGAAGCACGCCCTTTTTTAGCTAATAATGGCTTAGTTTTTTCCATTTGTTCTCTTGCAAAAATGATAAGACCAATAGGTTTTATTTTTTCTCCATTTCTTTGGATATACTTCAAAACAGGATCCCAAACATCAAGCATTGTTTTATCTCCTATCTGAGTTTTTCCTCTTAGACAGATGCCATTTACAGATTCTTGAAAAGCAAGCCCCAATTCATTGATTGTAATTTTATTTTTCCCTTTCAAAACACTACCAGCCCTTAAAAATGCAGTTCCATATAAAGGTCCTGATGCACCTCCAACCTTTGAAATAAGTATCATTCCAATATCATGAAATACATTTCCAATATCATCATAAGCTGTATATGATATCTTTTTTTCGACCTCTTTAAACCCTCTATTCATATTAATACCATGGTCTCCATCACCTATGAATTGATCAAGTTGCGTTAGGTTTTTTTTTTGATACTCAAGTTGTTTTGCAGTGAGTTGCATCCAATTGATGATATGTCTTGGTGTAATATACATGTTGGCCCTCCTATTGTACACGCCAGTTAGTCGTATTTGCTGGATCATTAAGCAAAGCAGATAGTTGTCCATCTAGTTTTAATAAAGTAATAGAAAAACCGGCCATATCAATCGCTGTCATGTATTCCCCAACATATGTTTTACAGATATCGATACCAGTTTTGTTTAATATTGTGTTAACCATTTTATTTATAATATATAATTCCATTAACGGCGTTCCACCTAATCCGTTTACCATTACTGCAACTTTATCACCAAATTTCAATTGCATATCACTTAAAATATCCTCTAAAAGGAGTTTAGCCATTTCATCAGCTGATATCATACTAATACGATGTGTTCCAGCTTCACCGTGAATACCTATACCAACCTCTACTTCATTTTCACCAATTTTATAACCGACTGTACCAGCTCCAGGTATAGTGCACGTTTTTAATGCCATGCCCATACTACGTATATTAGCAATTACTTTATTTGCAACATCTTCAACTTCTTTAAGCGATGCCCCTTTCTCAGCCATTGCTCCAGCTATTTTATGTACAAATATTGTTCCAGAAATTCCTCTTCTTCTCATAGTGTGTGAACTATTATTAATAGCAATATCATCATTAACAATGACTGTAGCAATCGGGATTCCCTGTGCTTCAGCCATTTCAGCAGCCAATTCAAAATTCATTATGTCTCCTGAGTAGTTTTTTACAATTAACAAAACCCCACTTCCAGTATGAACCTTTTGAATCGCTTTCAAAATCTGGTCTGGTGTAGGAGAAGTAAAAATTTCACCCATTACAGCAGCATCAAGCATCCCTTTACCAACAAATCCTATATGCGCTGGTTCATGACCACTCCCGCCTCCGCTGACAATTGCCACTTTTCCTTGAAATGGACTATTAGCTCGAATAATTATATTTGTTTCAGGCATATTTTGTAGTTTATCAGAATGTGCAAACAACATTCCGTCAATCATATCCCTAACTACTTTTTCTGGATTATTAATAATTTTTTTCATGGCATCTATTCCTTTCCATTAGTCGCCGCTAGTACCCTAACATTTAATTTTATTCCCTCCTACAATTCCCTTTTATTATAAAAACCTATAATGATTTCACTTGGACATTTAGCTTTAAGCCTCCAATTCCATCTAAAAAGATTTTTCCAATGTTTGCTTGCTCAAATTTCCCTTTCCTCATGTGAAGTGCTCCAGTGAATACTCCTTTTTCATGCTCAAATAGCTCACTTTCAATTAAATTAGGGGGGATAGCCGCACAATTTACTAGAATAAACGACTTATCCTTTCTGAAAAAAGCTTTATGGATACCTTTACCTATAAGTTCTTTTCCTGTTTCACTCTCTCCAGTAATAAGAATCGTAGAATCTAATTCTGCCACTTCATTCGCAACAAAGAGCGTCTTCATTAAAGTGTCACTATAAATAATAATGTCTGAAAAAGAGTTGTTTAGTTTTTTATATTTCGACAATTCACATTCTAAATACTTTATTCTTTTCTTTTCAAGAGTCAATTGGTCTAATAATGATTGTGTTTCATAAATAGATTCATCGTTAAAAGTATTCCGCTCAATTTTGCTATAAGTGTAGCTATGGCTCGAGCATGTAGGCCATTTGTAGTATGAATATTACTTACAATCCTTTGTATCATAAGAACCCACTTCATAATAATACATGCATAAAAATACATAAAACTCAACCAGTGAATTTTATGTATTTTTATTTTTATTATTAAAACCCCAACTATTATATAATAAGATTATTTATACAAAACCTGATAATATAGGTTATTAATACTAATTTTCCCATTTCATCTTTCTTAAAAAATAGTATTTGATTTTTGATAATCATAACACTATCTTTTAATCCGTCATATAACAGACGAAAAATATACATAAAATATTCATAATTCTGCACTCAGAATTTTGATAACATTAGATTCAAGGCTAGATTTTCAGCTTACTTATAAAAATATCAAGGAGTGATCATCATGGAACGTATCCTAATTAGCCCGCAAAAATATATTCAGGGAAGAAATGTAATTGAAAAAATTGGAGAGTATGTAAAACCGCTAGGATCCAATTTATTAGTTATTGCAGATGAATGTGTTTGGCATCTTGTTGGTGAAAAAGTTATGGAAAGCTTTCATAAACAAAATCTAAGCTTTGAAAAAGTTGGTTTTAATGGTGAAAGTTCTGAAAATGAAATTGCAAGAATTGAGAAAATAGGAAAAGAATTTGGTGCTGATGTAATCATTGGTATTGGTGGTGGTAAATCAGTAGACACGGCAAAAGCGGTAGGAGAAATTCTTTCAGCCAAAGTTGTAAGCGTTCCCACTATTGCCTCAACAGATGCACCAACCAGTTCTCTTTCTGTTATTTACTCTGATGATGGAGTATTTGAGAAATACAAATTTTATTTAAAAAATCCGGATATTATTTTAGTAGATTCCCAAGTCATTGCGCAAGCTCCATCCAGATTTTTAGCTGCTGGGATTGGAGACGGAATGGCTACATGGATTGAGGCTAAAGCAAATTTAGAATCACGAAAACCTGCTATGGCTGGTGGACTATCTACCTTAGCGGCTGCTAAAATTGCAGAACTCTGCTGGGATACCTTATTTGAATATGGAGAAGCTGCGCTTTTAGCAGTTAAACAAAAAACTGTTACTCCAGCAGTTGAAGCCGTAATAGAGGCAAACACCTTACTTAGTGGACTTGGATTTGAAAGTGTCGGGTTGGCTGCAGCTCATGCAATCCATAATGGTTTTACTGTTTTACATGATAAGACTCATGATTTGATGCATGGAGAAAAGGTTGCATTTGGCACATTAGTACAAATGGCAATGGAATCTTGGACAACTGAAGAGCTATATAACTACATTGATTTCTGTATCAAACTCGGCCTACCTACTACACTTGAAGATTTGAACTTAGGTGATGCAAGTAAAGAAGAATTGATGAAAGTTGCAGAAGCTGCCTGTCAAGATGGTGAAACTATACATAATATGCCATTTGAAATTTCACCAGAAATGGTTTTTGATGCAATTATTGCCGCTGATGCTTATGCTACTGAGTATAAATTAAAAAAATCAATTTAAAATTACAATACAAAAATTAATAAACTTTAATTAAACGTATTTTAAAAATTTAATTAAATGTATATTACACATTATTAAATTTCGTATATGTCCTTTAAGCATTTAGCAAAATAACAATACAATATAATAAAAACTAAATAAACATTAAAATTTATATGTATCATGAAATAATCTGAAGACTTCATCCAACACATAAAAGCACAAAATATTTAAACAAAACATAGCATTATGTCAAAATTAATCTTGTAACTGAATTTTCACACCAAAGATAAATATAGAAATAAAAAAAACCTCTTTATGAGGTTTTTTCTAGTCCTATACTTTTGATAATAAAATAAGCTGTTTTATTATAAACAATAGGTTAGCAACACCATCTTAACATATGAAAACAAAAAATCTATGTGTCAATTTTTCAAACACCCTATAGTTTTTATGAGAATACTAAAAGAAATAACTAATAAAAAATGTAGGAGAAGTAATGGACTTAATTTATGCTGTTTCCCGTTTACCTACTCAACTAAAGTAAGACAATTTTAGAAAACCTAAAAAGAATAATCTCATTTTATTATTAAAAAATACAACAAATTGTTTAGATTTAGTAATAGAAGTAGTTAGTCTTGTACTCAAGATAAAAATTTTTTAGCCAAACTAGATTATTAGAATCGACACTTTTGTGTACATTTATATTACTTCTAGCTCACTATTAATTCTCTCCTTACAAAAATGGTATATATATATACATTTTAATTCGATTTCCTGTAATTTATGAGAAGAAATATACTATTTTTGAATGAATATCATTACATTTCCCTCTAATTTGTTTCATTTTCTGTAAGTTGTTATCCTACTAAATGAGGGTAATCATCACATATAAAAATTAGCATTAACTAAAATTATCAAAGACATTCATATTTTTATATCAGTACCGGAGGTTACGGCAATGATTCTTCAGAATATTTTAAAAAAATTATAAATTAGAAGTGAGGAGATATTATTATGATTATAAAAAAACATCCATTTCGTACTCTAGCAAAAACAGCTGTTGCATTAACTATGATAATTCCTACATCCCAAGCCTTTAGCCATTCGTTTGCGTACGCTCAAGAAAATATAACGAAATCTCAACAACAAGTAGCGCCATTTTGGAATAAAAATAAAGATTATCCAGGTGAATCTTACGTTACATATGAAGGTAAGGTTTATCATTCTTTATATTGGGTAAATGCAGGTATATTACCTACCCAACAATTTAGCGGATGGGAATTATATACTGGCTCAGAATATATACCCGACAATAGCGATCCAAATGATTTATTTGGTGAAGGAATAACTTGGCCAACTCATGTTTTTGCACCATATGTAGATAACGGAATGAATCCTCAAAATCTATTAAAATATGCCCAAGAAACAAATACTAGTTTCTTTACGCTTTCGTTTATAGTGGCTGATAAAAATGGAAATCCAGTATGGGGAGGTAGTCATACCCCTATTGGAGATGGTAACTTAGATGATCAAATTAAACAAATTAGAAAAATAGGTGGAGATGTTAAAGTATCTTTTGGTGGAGCAAATGCTGGTAATACTCCTGGATTAGGTGCAGATCTTGCCGCCGCTATTACAGATGTAAATAAATTAAAAGATGCCTATAAAAGTGTAATTAACACATTACATTTAACACACATGGATTTTGATATTGAAGGAGCCTTAGTCGCTCACCCAGAATCTATCGAAAGAAGATCAAAAGCGATTGCATTATTACAAAAGGAATTAAAAGCCGAGGGTAAAGATGTAAAGATTGGCTATACCTTACCAGTAATGCCTTATGGTCTAACTAATGATGGAATAAATGTAATCCAAAGCGCTATAAAACATGATGTAGATTTAAATTCTATTAATATTATGACTATGGATTACGGACAACAAAACCAACAAATGGGACAAGCTGCGATAGATGCTATTAATAGCTTGCATGGACAATTAACTAATTTATATAAAGGTACTATTAAAGATTCTGACATTTGGAAAATGATTGCTGTTACACCTATGATCGGAAAAAACGATACTCAAAATGAAACTTTCACATTAAATAATGCAAAAGAATTGTTCCAATTTGCCAAAGAAAAAGGTATTGGGGAAATTAGTATGTGGTCAGTGTATCGTGATAAAAAAGCTATTGAAAGTTGGCAAATCGGTCAGGCAACTGGAGATGCTTCTGGATTACCCGATGTAGACGACGGTGCCTTTTCTAAACTATTTTCTGCTTTTAATAGTAGTACTGAAATTGACGTAATCGCTCCAACAGCTCCTTCTAACCTACGTTCTGTTAGTAAAACAACAACAACTGTTGAGCTACAGTGGGAGGCTTCCACAGATAATATTGGTGTGAAAGAATATGAGGTTTATCGTGATGGAAAAAAAGTAGGAACAACAAAAACAACACGTTATGAAGATGCGGGATTACAAGCCAATACAAAATATAATTATACAATTAAGGCTACAGATGCAGCGGGAAATAAGTCAAAAAGTAGCAATGAAGTTTCAATTACAACAAAAGAAGAGAATCCAGAACAAATAGCTCCAACAGCTCCAACAGGATTACAAGCATCAGAAACTACTACAAACAGTGTTCATTTAATATGGGAAGAATCCATAAGTAATGTTGGTATAAAAGAATATGAGATTTATCGTAACGGTACGAAAATAGCTACAAGTCCTTCAACTTACTATACAGATGAAAATTTACTGGCTAGTACAGAATATAGATATATGGTAAAAGCTATAGATACTCAAGGAAAAGTTTCAGTTGCGAGTAATGAAATCAAAATCACAACAAAAGATACCCCCTCTTCTGAGTATAAGGCATGGGATTCGTATGCTGCATATAAAAAAGGAGATAGAGTAGAACATCAAGGTAAAATTTATGAAGCAGTTCAAAGTTATCAAGGATACGGTGATCCAAATTGGATTTTCTCATTAGCTTTATGGAAAGTAATTAAATAAACCGTAAAACTATTAAATAAAAGACATCAATCTTTCTTCTCAGATTGATGTCTTTTATGAATTGAAAATTATATTTTACAAATCTATTATTTCATTTGCCCTAGATTATATTTTTCTATAGGTAATTCTTATTTTACATTACTATAATTTGATTAAGCATCATATTTTCTAAGTTAAGATAGAGTTTACATTTTTAATAGTTCGGACGAAAGTCCTAACATTAAAATCTATTTAACTATATATACAACTAAAAGAAGGTTTTAAGATGCAGATGAACACTAATACTATAGAGGACATCTATCAGGAGATATTAGATGGAAAAAGAAATAGATTTCCACCAAACACTTGGAAATTAGATAGAAATAATCAATTGGCCAGAAGAGTAACAAAGTATTTAGTAACAAAAATTTTGAATTGGAATGAAGAAGAGATAAAACAGAATTGGAATAACAAATTGATTGCAAAGTATCGATTACGAGGGGTATTGAAGCACAAATATGATAATAGTCCATATGCAATGATTAATGATTTATATCCGAATCAATTTAAAGAATGGGAATTTAGAATGACACCATTAAATTTTTGGACAAAAGAAAAGGCCTTACAATTATTAAAATGGTTAATTGAAGAAGAGGAAAAATTACCACCACAAAAACTCTTGCAAATTTATGGACAAAAATGGTTAATTAAACATCGACTAAGTGCACCTTTAAGGGTGATTTGGAATGGAAGCCCGTATGCGATGATTAATGATTTATATCCAAATCGATTTAAAGAATGGGAATTTAATAAGGCCCCTAATAAGTTTTGGACGAAAGATAAAACATTACAAGCACTAAAATGGACAATTGAAAAAAAAGAAAAATTAAATGTGGATCAATTGAAGAATATATACGATAATAAATGGTTAGTTCAATCAGGATTGAGCGGAGCCTGTCAACTATATTGGAATGATAGTCCATATGCAATGATTAATGATTTATATCCAGGTCAATTTAAAGAATGGGAATTTAAATTGACACCAAATGGTTTTTGGACGAGAGAAAAAGCGCTAGATGCCTTACAGTGGACAATTGAAGAAAAAGAGAAGCTGACAGATAATCAATTATTACAGCAATACACAATGCAATGGCTTAAAAATCATAGATTATGGACACCTGTAGTAAGATACTGGAATGGGAGCCCATATGCAATGATTAATGATTTATATCCAAATAAATATATAAAAAGCTCATTCAGTGGATATATAAATAAATTTTGATATTATTAGACACAACATATTTACGTAAAAACTTTAATTGCTAAACAGCAAACTATATATGCACTACTAATTAAAATAGGTATGATGATATTATCTATATGCATATTTCTTATCACAGGTATAGTAAATAAGCTCTGAACAGGTCTGAATATCACCGTTGAAATAAAAATAAAGCTAACTTTAAAGTGCAATATCAAGTCTCCATAAGGTAACGAAAAAGGCGCTTTCCTAAACGAAAACGCCTTACTCAAGGTTCTGTATTTACATGTAAAAGATTTCCAAAACAAATGGAATGGCGGTGTAATTGGTTAATGGTGTTGAATCAACTTATGGTTAACTATAAATTCGCCAAACGTATTAAAAAAAATAGTATTTACCTACCGTAATTTAAATGCTTCATTTGTTCGATAAGATAATTTGATATATCTGTGTTATTGCCATTTCGCAAGAGGAATTCCACTAAATCTTGCTTTTGAAGAACAGGATTAATAACCGCTCCATCTAGCTGACTTAGAATCTCAACAATACTATGATGTGAAAAACTCTTGATTACTTTAAAAAGTTCTGCATCACGTTTCTTTCGTTCGGCGGATTCTTCAGGATACCCAGTATTGAACGGTTCTTCAAATAGTTTTTCAAGCGTGAAGCGAAGATTTAATTCGCCCGCCCAACCGAAATTCAATCCAAGTGGCAGTGATGCACAGTTTCCATTATTTATCCTACCGAATAGGAACGCATCTGTTGGAGTTGGCAGATAACCGCTAATGACATTCGGAAGTGTATTACAGGCAATCGACATACCAACACCGCTACTACATCCAGTGATCACAAAATCAACTGCACCTGAATTTAGAAGTAGACCAACAGCTAAGGACACTTGGATATAGCTTAACTCGGATTCTTTAAATGTAACACCAAAATTGAGCACTTCATATCCATGCCTCGCCACAGCCCTTTTTGTCTCTTCAAAAATCAGTTCATTTTTGCTAATTTGGGTACTTGCTTGTATCACTGCTATCTTCATTCTTACACGACCTTTCGATTTAATTATCACACAAATCGAAATTCAAAAGAAGATAAAAAAAGGCAGAAGCAATCTTGCCTTAATATTTGCTATTCTAAATATTCGTTTCAAAAACTTACACAGATTTCTTAACAATCCCGTTAACTTGTTTCGCCATGAACCTTCTTACCTCTTCTTTACATATTCTCTTGAACTACCCCCACTTTTACTTCGTTTAGAAGTGAGGAATTCCTAAGTAAAGAGTTCAATCGAACTCTAGTTGATTAGGCTGCCCCCGCAGTCCTTACGGTTAGAAGCCTTATTGCTTCATTTGATTACTTCTTTCATTTTCATACGATTAATTTTAAAATAGTTTGTTCCTCGTAAAATCAATCTACGAGGAGTCGAATTGATTAACAAAATGAAAATTTAGATTTTTATTTTGTTAATTATTGTCCATACACATTAATACCTTGTTCTTAATGAGTAAATTGGTTATTAAAAAGTGGTATTATAACTAATTCTAAATGCAAACATATTGTACAAGAATAAAAAAATATTTACTTCCAAAATCTATAGTATTGATTTATTTATCGATTAAAATACATCCCTTGTCAATTACTTGATGTATTTTAGATATTTATTTGATAAAAAAGAAGGATGAATGTTCAATCAACTGACACAACTACTTTTTAGGAAGTGTGTTATAGTTAATTCAGAATCAATACTGCATAGCAGCATTAATTCTCACCTATCTTTTATTTATTTGTTTTTACACCAACTTAAAGGAAAGACCAACTATATTTTTAGTTGGTCTTTCCTTTTGTTATCAGAATAAGATTAAGAATCACTTAGTTTATATACAAATTACTATTTATTTTACGATAATGTACATATACTTCCGATAGAATTCTACCGTCCCCTTGATAAAATATGAAAAACATAACTAGTTAAGATATCTTTCACAAAAAAATCCAAACAAAAAGAACTCGTAATATATAATTACAAGTTCTTTTTATCGTAACTTCAACACATTGGAACTATAAACTTGTAAACAACAACATTAGAGGAAGGGTGAATTATCCCTTTAAAATGATTATATAACTAATATTCATATTTTGAGATTGAAACCTTGAACATTTCGTTAATTTTAACGATTACTTTAATATTCTTCATTTTTAATTTACACAAACATTTATAATTATATATATTTAAATATAATTAAATAAACTAAAACTAAAAATATATGTGAAATTTTTTATATTTTTTTGATTTTAATAGAATATTTTATGATTATCATTTCATTTTCACTCTAATATTGCCATGTTTTTAGATTGCTATTAGAGTTTTACCTTCTAAAACTTACTTAAAATTGGTTAGTATTGAATACATTGACTGAAAATTGAGAAATCAAATGCATATTGATACTATTATCATATAAATTATCTGTCAGTCTAACTTCCATTACCCACAATAATGTTTTTCTATATATGTATAGAAATAATTTATCTGTCAGTAATTTATAGTTTATTATCATACATTAAAAAGGAGGAAGTAAAATTATGAAAAAGAAAATCATTACAGCAACTGCTCTGGCTGCAACATTAGCTACAGGTGCATTACCTACGACATCAGTATTTGCTGCTGAGACAGTTGCTCCTATCCAACAACAGGAATCACAAGTTAGTATTCAACCGTTTGCACAAAATAATCTAGAAACGGCTGTTCAAGCTGCATTAAATGGTCCCGAAGTAAAAAAAATAAAAGTATTTGAGCATGAATTTAATGTAAAAGAAATTGAAGTTGTGGATCGAGGTGCAGCTGGTAAAGATGTATACGGACAAATCTCTCATCATTTAAGCTTCCGTCCAGATGATCAACTTTACTATAAATTCACAAAAAAAGATGGTGAGGTAACGGGATTCGAATTTCATATTGATAGAGGCGGCTGGACACCAATTGTAGCTCCACTTTTATCAATTCTTGCTGCATATAACGGAATTCCTGTTAATCCAAATGATTTAAATTCACTCGGTCAACAGCTTGGAAAAGTTATCGATGGAAGTTGGGAACATGCAGGACAATCTATTGCTACTGCAGTTAGTTTAAGCTTTAATGAGAAATAAGCTTGTAGGTATTATTTAGGCTTACAGAGAAGTATTATTCTCAAATTTTTCTAAAATGATATTATATGTAACATGTCTATTTCTAACTTTAATGCAGTAATATGAGTGAGACTCTCCCCAAAAGTCTTTTGATCTCAGATATGGAATGCATATAATTTTGCCACATAATTTCTTAACAAATAAAAACCTATGTTAATTAAAATTAAGAATCATGTAGATCTTACTAATTTCAGTAATTCATTGTACTTTGGAAAACAGACGTCTAGTTTAAGACTTCTGTTTTCTTTGTATAAAGTAGATCCTCCTATTCTTTCTCACAACTAAAAGACTATTATAATAATAATTTCAATAACTACTCATAAACTCCATACATACTACAGATTATGTTTGTATGCTACATATATCAATAGAAAGGGATGATATATGTTGCTGACAATTTATATAATATACCTGTTTTTATCAATTGCTATCATGCTATTCTTATTTACAAGCACACTCGGTTAATTTTATTGATTATATCAAGCTCACTTCTTTTCATCAAAAAACAAAAAGCAACAATAGAAAAGGTATTTAAAATCCACTCTTTAACCAATTTCCATAATATTTTATTACTTAGTATTCAATTGAAAATAATAGTTGATTAAGGTTTAATAACTGCTTACAACACAATTAAAGGCTAAGCTCATCACCACGGATTATAACTGTAAAAGCATGTATGACAATATTTCACTTCCAATTATCAACAAACATAATAAGGTACAGAAAACATCCTTTTAGTATAAATTTCTATGAGGTATCTAACAAATGAAAATAGAACCTGCCTTACTACGCCCTCAAGCCAAGTTTTGGTGTTCTATGAACTTTTGCCTACAGAATTAATATTTTGATACGCTTGCCAAATAATTCTTAATGAATAAATATATCTCACCGACATTTTTTAGCAAACAAATGAAACTCATTTTTAAATAAAAACGCCATCCTTCCTATAGATTTCTATAAAAAGAATGACGCTTTCTATTAATTATAAGCATAAATTCATCTTAGGTTGTTGGTAATATAAATAGACTTATTCCCATGCAGCAAATGCTACATAATCTTCTTTACCATATTTGTTTTGATATTCATCTGCTTGAATTATATCAACTTCTCCAACATGGTCTGGCTGAAATCCCGTTCCATCTCCATTATCAATAGGTTTCACTAGAGAAACTAACATACGTCCCGTAACTTCAGATTCTTTAGAAGTTTGCTTCAATGGAAGACCGTTAGATTTAAGATATTGCTTTTGTTTCTCGGTAAGTTTAAGTACTGCTGCTTCTGAAATATCTGTGTTCTTTTTACTTTGCTCAAGCTTGTCCATTTCTGATTGTTTTGCGGCTTCTTCTGCCTTACTCTTTTCAAGCTTGTCCATTTCTAATTGTTTTGTGACCTCTTCCGCCTTACTTTTTTCAAGATTATTCATTTCTTCTGGTTTAGCGGCTTGTTCAATTTTATTTTTTGTGACCTGTGATTCACTCTTAAGCTCCTCAGCACTTGCATTCATTAAAGAAAAAGCAGATATACCTAATACAGCTGTCAATCCTAAAGCTGACCAACGATACGATTTTTTATTGAATTTTTTTATCATAAGAATTCTCCTTTTTAATACTTTTTTATTTTTACTTAGATTTGCTAAACTAGGCATTTGATAATAATTTGAATAGTGTTCTAATAATGTAATGATTGTATGCCCGTATTCGATTCTTTCTTCCAAATCAATAAAGGTAAGAGCCAATGCATCACATGCAATTTCTTGATCTTCGCGCATTGAATAATAGGCATACCAAAGGATTGGATTAAACCAATTTAGTATAAGCAAATGATGCATAAGCCAATTAACCCCAACATCTCTACGTTTAAAATGAGCTAATTCATGATAGAAAATAAACCGTAGCTGATTATCATTTAATCGTTGTATATGCTGCTCACATAATAATATTCTAGGTTTTCTAAATCCAAGGAGTGTCGGACTAGCAATCTTTCCGGCTAATTGCAAAGGAATATTCTCTTTTATAGACATCGTTTCTTTACAACCTTCGAAAATATTTAAAATTCTTTCATCTGTTATAATTGGTTGCTTTTGTATGTATAAATATAAACGTCTATTTGCAATTAGTGTTAAAGTCCCTAAACAAAAAACACCTAGCATCCATACATATAAACATATTTCATACATTGATATGTGTTTGGAATCCGATTTAACTGGTGATTTATTGTAATCACTTGAATTAACAGTATACTTCGCAGGTTCATTCATCACTTTTAAAACAGAAACATTTGCTTCCTTCTGAAATAGAGAAGTAGAAGTTACATATCCATGTGAAAGCATGGAGTATAGGCTATAAGAACTATCCGGTGACCAAGGTAAAAGTAGTCTTACAATCAGAATTAACCACAATGCATAATGCCATCTTGCTGTTAATTGATTCCTTAGTAGAACTTTGACACATAAGATAAAACCTACCAATATACTAGCCATAATGGTAGTTTCTAGTAGCCAATCAAAAAGAGTAGAGAGATACGTATGTATTAACATATCCATTACAATTATTCTCCCTCCTTTTGATTATTTTTATTTTTATCATCTAGAATACGTTTGAGCTCATCGATCTCTTTGGAAGATAACTTTTCTTCTTGTAAAAAATTAACAAGTAAAGGTTTTAAAGCAGCACCATAAAAACGTTTAATAAAAGATTTAGTTTCTACTTGTAAATAATCATCTTGTGAGATCAAAGGGCCATACATATACGTTCTTCCTATTTTCTGCTGAGAAAAAATCACTTGTTTTTTCACTAACCTATTAATTAATGTTCTAACCGTTTTTGGATTCCAATCCATTTGTCCTTCAAGAGCTTGAATTATTTCATTAGCCGTTTGTGGAGATTTTGACCAAAGGACTTTCATTACTTCTAACTCAGCTTCAGATATCTTAGGTATTTTTTTCACGTTTCCAATTTCCTCCTTCCTTTGATTACAAATGTAATCCTAATATCGATACTACATTTGTAATCTTAAATTTTCAACCACTATTTTAACATTGGAATAAATTACTTAAAATAGGTTTATTATTAAATAAATATAGACTACAAATGTAATCTTATATTTAGATTACATTTGTAGTCTATATTTGTCAATCTTATTTAATATCACCCTAATAAAACATCCCCATATGTTTTAAGTAAATCATTATACTTTAATTAGCTATGCCCATTCTTTCCTTTTTCTTTGCAAGATAACCTGTTCTAGTTAGTTGGATAAAAATATGGCGACAGCCGTTTGCCATCAAGTTAATAAAACTTAGATAGTCCTTAATTAAAAAATAGGAATAAGCCAGTTATATATATCAATCCAAAGTTCTTTTCATACAAGAAAGCCAAAATCTCTTCCCCATATTAATGAGAAATTTCTATTACTATCAAGCAAACCGAAATTAGGGGAATTTAGTTAATAGAAAGCGTTCTTCTTTTTCTAAAAAGCTAAATTATTAAATTAAAGAAAATATATACCTTTCAGTTCCCTCCTACAGATAAAGCAACTTACCCCGCTTCCTAATACCTACTGATTTGTTATACAAAATTGAATTCCATAAAAATTTGAATTTAAAAACACCCAGGAATACAATAAATATAGTATATACCCTATTTTTTAGAAAGAAGGATTAAACATGAAAACCAAAGTAGTTAAATCAATTGAAAATTTGCAATTGAAATCATTTGAAATGATGACAAATTCTTTTTTTTAAATCTATTTTGCGTGGAACTGGTATGACTTTTGTAATTATTTTTGAATCATCTTTGATTAACGATTCTTCTTTATTTTCATTAAATTCTTTGATGGTGATATTAGGTTTCTTTTTAATCTTTACGCCATATATTTTTAATATTGCTGAGAAATCTAATATATGACTCAATTTACGATGTTTAATCATTGACTTAAAAATTTTAAGCACCCAAAACAAAAAATTCACATACTTTCAATTAAAAGGTGTGAATTTTTTCGTTTGAGTCTATTTACCTTTAAATTTATAGTTAGGTGATACTACTTCAATTAATTAATTTTTATTTCATTTTATAATTTTACAAATGGGTGCCTGTATCTTCTCTACAATACAATTCCCCTTATTTAACTATTTATATAGTATAGATTTCAAAGTAAAAACACCTAATACCCCTATACAAAACTGTAAAAGTATCTTCAACTTTTTAATATTATATTTATATAAAATTTGCCCTTTCTTGAAAACCTACTATACTATAAAATTAAATTAACAAATATTATTTAATGGAGGTTCATAATGAATAAAACCGAACTAATTAACCAAGTATCTGAGAAAACATCACTTACTAAAAAAGAGGCTACTGCATCTGTACAAGCTATCCTAGATCAAATTACACAATCTCTTCAAAAAGAGGAATCCGTACAGTTAATTGGATTTGGTACATTTGAAGTACGTAAGCGTTCTGCACGTACTGGGCGCAATCCCCAAACGGGCGAAGAAATGCATATCCCAGGAGGAAAAGTACCTGGATTTAAAGCTGGAAAAGCTTTAAAAGAGGCTGTTAAATAAGGTTTAATTATCTATCTAAAAAGGAATGGAGATTTTTATCTCCATTCCTTTTTAAATTAATCATATATTTTTTCGGAAAATAATTAACTAGTTATTTATCATTTTCACGATTCCCATACCGTACACACTCTTCTAGTCGTGGTATTTCTTTTTTAGATGCTAGGTGCATCTTTCACTGCTAATTTTTTCTGACTTAAATAAACAGCTCGATCCGATTTTTTTGCAACTTCCTGTGAATGCGTTACAACAATTACACATTTATTTTCTTGATGAGCGAGCTCCTGGAACAAATCAATAATGTCATTTGCTGTTTCTTCATCAAGGTTTCCTGTCGGCTCATCCGCAATCAATAAGTCAACATTACAAGATAATGCTCGGGCAATTGCTACACGTTGTTGTTGTCCACCGCTTAGTTGTAAGACATTTCGTTTCGCTTCTACTTCTGTGAGTCCTACCTTCTCTAATAATTCTAATGCTCTTGCTTTTTTATTTTTTACCTTTACACCTGTAATTTCCATTGCCGTTAGTACATTCTGAATGGCAGTCATATAGGTAATTAAATTATAGGATTGGAAAATTACGGATACATTTTGATTACGGTATCGATCCAAACCAATTTTTCTAATATCCTTGCCATTATACAGTACATAACCATTTTTAGGTATATCAAGCCCACAACCTAAGCTAAGCGTGGTGGTTTTACCAGATCCAGATGGCCCTAAAATCGTGTAGAAATGCCCTTTTTGAAAAGAAAAATTAACATTATCTAGTATCTTTACTTTTTTTCCGTTACTTTCATAATAATAATCTAAGTTTTTAAATTGTAAAATCGTCTCCATATCGAGCCTCCTTATTCATCTTTTAAAAGGATTTGTTTTGGATTTAAGCGTAGAATAGATAATGCTGGCAAAATAGTTGCTAATATAGCAATAGCTAGTCCAATCCCACCCATTTTCCCTACGTCTTCTCCTGTTACACTTACATTAATTTTATCTATTGGATCCTCTTTTTGATTTTGTACAGTTCCACCTGGTCCAGCCACCATTACAGTTCCATTTTGTGAAGTGTCTGTTTCTTCGCCTGCTGTAGCAACTTCACTCGAAAGTAAATTATCCCCTACGAATTGAGAAACTTTAGCTCCTGTTGTTAGAGATAATCCAAATGCTAAAATAGCGATACATACTACTTCTACTACGAACTGCGCCATCAGTTTCCATTTTTTCTCTCCAATGGACAATAAAATTCCCATTTCCTTACGACGTGCTTTAATCGATAACATAATAATTAATCCTAAGATAATTGCACCTGCAATAGATACCATATAGATAATCATTTGAGAAGTAGAAGCGATATTTTCGATAGGACCAATCATTTGTTTGTACAATGAATCATGTGCATCTAACTTAAAATAATTAAAATCAATATCAGATTTTTTTGCTTCTTTTTTAAATCCATCAATGTATTGTGGATCGTTCAAGAAGTACACGGCTTGAATACTGTTACCCATACCGTCATCGGTTTCTAATTTTTTTAAAGTAGAGTAAGGCATATATAGCTTATTAGCTGGATCCATCATAGGAGGAGCATGCTGACCCATTGGTTGCTCATTCGTTTCATAAATACCAATAATTTCAAATTCAAGAGTTTGCTTCTTATCCCCTGATTGAATTTTAATCTTATCTCCTACTTTCAAATTGTTTTGTTCCGCTAATCGTTTTTCCATTAAAGTTACATTCTGATCTTTCATCTTTTCTGTAATTGGTTTCCCATCAATGATTTTACTTTTTCCATTTTTAAAAGTTTCTTGTAATACAGTTTTACGAACTCCTTCTATTAAAAGAGAAGAATTCATATCTATTTCTGAGCCCGAACCTGATCCACCCGCTGCTGCCACCATTCCAACTCGACCTTTTCCTTCGTCTTCTCCTTCTGAGGCACCTACTAGTTTAAATCCATCCGAAATTCCGAAAGTATTGGTTATGTAATTATAATCTTTTACATACTTGGACTTAGCTAATTGATCTGCTTCTTTTGTGTTAAGCTTTGGTGGTTTAGGCATCTCTCCAGTTTCCCTAGCTTGTTGACCTAATTTATCAAAATCAAGACCTAAAGTGACATCTGCACCTAATTTTTTTCTTGCTGCATCCGCAGCTTTTTTTGATGCATTTTGGATTGCAAATCCTGCCAGCACTAAGTTTGTAACAATCAGAAAGACCGCCATCAAAATTAATGATGTTCCTATTCTTTTTTTCATACTGAGAATTGCACGTTTTATAAAATTCATTTTTCCTAACCTCCTTGATAGTTGTTATTCTAAATACACTATCTGGAGTTTATATGAAGATATTCAGTAGATTATCTAAAGATATTAGGGCTTATCTGGAGTGCATATGTAGTGATTCGTTAATATAGTCAAGAAAAGCTGGAACACAAATTAAAATATGTAATTGATTTTGAACATTGGTAAAGAGTCAGTCCATTTAATGTGGAATGAGGACAAACGGAATAATAATAGGTATAAAATATTAGTCACCAACCAATTAACTTGAGGAAGGAATACAAACACGGGATAACTCCCTTTATTTATGACCCCTACAGTACAAGATGAGATACTATCGCTAGAAAAATTAGCCTCCTCCATGGAATACCAATGTAGACATTCTTTTTGCTTCATGACGTTTACCACCTCTGATATATCTAGTACCCACACAAAAAGCACATATAAAAAAACCACCGAAAGGTGGCTATATTTTTAAGCGGCACTTGTTTAATCCGCTAATTTCACGTTTTTTATTAGTTTTTCACCATTTCGATAAACTGTTACTTTAATTGTATCCCCCAATTTTTTCTTTTTATATAAATATTTTCGGAATTGAACGACATTTTCTATTTTTTGTCCATCTAATGCAATCACAACATCATATTGTTGCAATCCACCTTTTTCTGCTGGTGATTGGTATGAGATATTCCTCAATACTGCACCATTTGATATCTCTTTTGGTAATTTTAATTGATTGCGTGCAGAATCTGTCATTTTCTCCACATCTAATAACTGTACACCCATCATCGGACGTTTAACTGTTCCATCTTTCTCAAGAGACTCTAGGATCGTTTTGGCTATATGAATTGGAATTGCAAATCCAATTCCTTCAACAGCTTGTTGTGCAATTTTACTTGAATTAATTCCAATGACTTCACCCTGTTCATTAAACAAAGCTCCTCCACTATTCCCAGGATTAATAGCTGCATCTGTTTGAATTACCTGTGCTTGCCAATCAACTTGTTGATCTCCAAGAGTACTAACAGGTATTTCTCGTTCCTTACTACTAATAATCCCCTTTGTTACACTACCTTCTAACCCCAATGGATTCCCAATAGCTATTACCGTTTCCCCTGTATGAATTTTTTCTGAGTCTCCAAGTGTTGCGACTCTTTTTACATCTGCCCCGTCAATTTCTAATACTGCTAAATCTAATAATGGATCAGTCCCTACTACTTTAGCTTGAACCTTTTTACCATTATTCAATTTCACTTCTACTTTATTCGCACCGTCTATCACATGATTATTTGTAACAATGAAAGCCTTATTGCCGTTTTTTTTATATATGACCCCTGATCCCGAACCAGCTTCTTCTGATTGATTTTGCGTATTAAATGAACCTGCATTTTGTTTATAGTTAATGACACCTACGACAACTTCTTTTGCAGATTCAATCATATTTTGAGGATTGCTCACATCTTCTGGTTTGTAAGAGATTGGCGTAGCCTGATTTACTTCGTTATGCTTAGAAGATTGACCTGCACTTCCTTTGATTTCATTTATATAAGGAGTGGTCAATCCAATGGTAATTGCACCAATCACTGCACTAATTATTCCTGTGAAAAAATACCCTGTTTTTTTATAGACTTTATTCCTATTGCTTTCTGTTTGATTTGTATCATCGTGTCCCATTGTGAACATCCCTTTCTCCTTTAATTTACAATTGAATTTTTTTATCTTAATATTTGAAATACGATGTATGAATGTAATATTTAAGAATCACCATTTCAAAAAAAGAAAATTTCACCTTTAGGCATGTTTAAACATAAATCAACTGTTTTTTCGTAGGGGTAACATTATATTTGAAATTTCCTATGAATATATGTATGACGATATTCAAACCCACTTCGAGCTTGTCTCTAAAAAAAGAGCCTATTCGGCTCTCAACAAATAGAGTATTCAATGTACAAAGTAGGATACGTGTTTATACAGGTGTTTTGCAAAAAGTGGAAACAAGGGACAATAAACATCCATTAGCTTATTTATTCTTTTGTTATAAACTTAGATTCTAGCATTCTCGTGAGAATGGATGGTAATAGGTTTGTGTGTAAATAAGAAGGAAGGGATAAAATTTGATAGATTGTGTAAGTCGTCAACATCATGTATCATTCCTTTCTATTTGGTACATGTATCATACAAACTTAATCTGTATTCTATATGGAGCTAATCTAGAGTTATAGTAAAGATTTTCAGTACCTAATTATGGAATACAAAAATAGAGAGAATCAATTTAATCCTCCCTATTTTTGTTCACTAGACTTATATAGTTTTCTTTTATTTACACTTGTGTATTTGTTTAAGCCCGGTGCTGGTTTCAATTTTTGTTTTTTCTCTTTTATGCGTCTATTATTCGAAAGAGGGGCCATCCACAGTTGTACATCTAATAAAGAAAGAATGATGTTTGCTTCTAGTGACATCTTGATTACCTCCCTCTGTCTTGCTATGTATATAAACTATCTCATGCATCTGGAGCTAATTTGAAATACATGTAGTTTTCTTATGAAGTTTTTATAGTATTTCTAATACGTCTCCACATCAACTCCAGTTTGGAAGGTTATAATGACTACAAGAGGTGATATTATGAAGAACTATCACATTCTGGTGGTAGAAGATGATCAAGAAATACAAGAATTAATCAAACAATTTTTAATGACACAACAGTATAAAGTTATAGTTGCATCAGATGGATTAGAGGGCATGAAACAATTTAATAAGCAGTCCTTCGATTTAATTCTTCTAGATGTGATGATGCCAAACCTGAATGGATTTGAAGTTGCCAAAATGATTCGAAGTCAGTCAAATATACCAATTATTATGCTAACTGCGCTAGAAGAAGAACAAGATCAAATGAAAGGATTTGATCTTGGAATCGATGATTATATTACGAAACCTTTTTCTTTCCATGTTTTGATGAGACGAGTCGAAGCAGTACTGAGAAGAAGTAATAATCAAAGTACCGATAATCATTTTGTATTTAGAGAACTACATGTCGATGGCGATGCATATAAAGTATATGTAAATAAAGTTGAAGTTCCCTTAACGACAAAAGAATTTGAAATTTTGCAACTACTACTTCAAAATGAAAAAAAGGTACTCACAAGAGATAATATCGTAGAAAAAATTTGGGGATATGAGTATGCCGGGGACACACGAATGATTGATACGCATATGAAAAACATACGAAAAAAATTAGATATACCCTATATTAAAACAGTAAAGGGCATTGGTTATAAAATTGATGAATAAGATTGTAAAAATCATGAAGATGAAGAGAATTACCTATAAACTCTTTATGACTACATCCCTCATTTTGTTAGCCTTTGCAACCTTGATTTATGTAACTTTATACTTCTTTCTCCCTAAATTTTATGAGCAATACAAAACAGATCAGCTTCAAACGGGAATCGAAGAAATAATTGATAAATCTAAAGATCTTACGCTTCAAAATGCAATACCACTTGTTGATGAATACGCACAAAAAAATAATGCGGTGATCTACCTTCAAAATAATGAGGGAAGACTTATTTATTCTCCTTCTATTGCTTTTCTTCAAAGTACTATTCAAGAGGGTACTATTCAAGGCGGTACTCAAGCAAAAGGTTTTGTTAAAACAGTACCAGCAAGGAGTTTAGATAATCCTCGTAATTCATATGAGGTTAGCAAGCCAATACAATTCCAAGATGTTAACTTAACGCTTGTGGTGTTCGCAACATTTCAGCCGATTGATGAAGCTTCACAGGTCTTAGTACGTTTTCTACCCTATATTAGTATCATTGTACTGGTTATTGGTTTAGGAAGTGCTTATCTCTATTCAAGGTTTATTACTAAACCACTTATTTATATTAATAAAGGTGCACAAAAGATGGCAAAATTGGATTTCTCCGAAAAAATTGAAGTTCGTTCTATGGATGAATTAGGGGAATTGTCCAATAGCTTGAATGATATGTCTATAAATTTACAACAGGCAATTTTTGATTTACAAAAAGCGAATCAGCAATTAAAAAGTGATATTGAAAAAGAAAGAGAAATAGAAACAAAGCGAAGGGAATTCTTTGCTATTGTAGCACATGAATTAAAAACTCCTCTTACTGTTATGAAAGGATACTTAGAAGGGATGATATATAATATCGGCCCTTATCAAAATCGTGACCAGTATTTAAAGAAAAATTATCAAATAATTGAAAGTCTGGAACAACTGGTTCGCGAAATTTTAAGCATGTCAAAATTAGAACAACATACCTTTAAACTTCAAGTGGAAGAAGTAAATCTTTCGAGATCAATAGATACAATTGCCAAAAAACTCGAATTTTTTGCTTCTCAAAAAGGCATTCAAATAATAAAAGAAGTCGATTCTGATATTTTTGTTTATACGGATTATGTTCTTTTAGAAAAAGCATGTAAAAACATCATTCATAATGCGATTATGTATTCACCGTATAACGAAAAAGTCTATATAAAGTTAACAAAGGATTCTAAACAAAACAACGTCCAAATGCGAGTTATCAATACAGGTGTCAAAATAAAAGAAGAAGATATACAACATATTTTCAAACCATTTTATCGAATCGAAAAGTCAAGAAATCGAAATACGGGAGGGAGTGGCTTAGGTTTATATATTGTAAAACAAATTTTCGAGTCCCTTTTTATCACATATTCTATAAATAATACCAAACAAGGCGTAGAATTTTTAGTTACCATTCCATTATCCAGCAAATAAACAACAAAAGAGTCTCAATCTTATTTCATCCTATAAAAATGAGATTGAGATTTTTCATATTATGTTGGGTATGGCAACCCAAACATAATATGGTGAAGAAAATTCAGATAAAAACATTATTCATTTGACACATAAAGATCCAAAATAATACACTTGCAAGTGTATTAACGGAAGAGAATTTATGAAACAAAAAAGTATTCATAGTTTTTATAATATAAGTATGATACCTGAATTGTATATTAATGAATCATTTGTAGACGGGATAGAAATATTTTTTGATACACAAACTGGCCGACTGTACTTTTTTCACTACAAACTGATAACTTAACAGCTGGGTAGAAAGTGGTGAGTATACTGGACCAGATATGACTGATTTCAGATTTCACATTTTTTGTCAGTATTTCCTTTCATCATATCTAAAACAGATTTATATGCTTAGTGACAAGGTCAATCAAGCTATATAAGCAGATAATCCATTCTACTCATTCGCCATATTATGCATAATAATCTATAAAATACGTATCTATAAATTAAAGATCTAAAAAAGAAAAAATCTGAAAATCCTTCTGACGTAAGGAGTTTCAGATTTTTTTATTTTAGTAATACCCTTTGCAACAAGTTGCCATTAGGATAGTGTATCAGCAACTTGTAGCTATTACTATGAATGCTAGATTCCTCAAAATTATTCCATATTTTTTCATTATATTTATATTATTCTATGCTTTGTTCTAAATTATAATTCCATATTTATGGACAAAAGTTTAAATTTATGGAATTTTGTACAAGCTATTTATACATCATTCTTAATTAGGAGGGATTCTTTATGTTTGGTCTAGGAAAAAAAAGAACTTCATTTGGTGAGTATTTAGATCACAGAGGAATCAAACAACAATGGCTTGTACAAAGAACTGGATTAAGTAAATCTCTGATAAGTGATTTAGCAAATAAAAAGGATCGTATTCCCACTTTAACATCTGCAACTAAAATCATTAGAATACTAAAAAAATTTGATAAGCATATTGATTATCAAGATTTTTGGAATATTGATATTTAAAACTTCTAGAATGTACTACACATCTAATTGTCTCTAATCCAATCGTGTAGATTACTAAAAACATAGATTTTTTCCTTTACAACTATTGATTATTTAACACTTATAATACAAAAATTACTTTTATTAAAAAGCATATAAACTTCTATTTAGCTCTGTTCATATCCCCGCTTAAAATAATTAATGATTACATCCCACTTCATTTTTGACAAATCAATTTTTTAATAACATTTTTTGTTAGAAAATCTAAATTTCGTTGTTTTTTATCCAGAATCCTTAATATACATTTGATATTATTCTAAAATTTATAGCGCACTATTCGAACATTTTGTGAAAATCATCAAAAAACATCACAAACTACTAGTAGCAGGTATTAATTTCCTGTGTTTGTTCCAAACACCGTGTTAAACTGAAGGGGTTTAACAGATCTACTCTAATAACATTAATGAAATGGGGTATTTACTTGAACTTTCCACAATTAAAAATCGGGCATATGATGCCAAAGGTCCCAATTCTACAGGGAGGAATGGGCGTAGGCATTTCATTAAGTAAACTTGCATCTGCAGTTGCAAATGCTGGAGGAATTGGGATTATATCAGGAACTGGTATTTCCATAGATGAAATGAGAATGCATATTAGGAAGGCGAAAGAAAAGATTCGGAATACTGGTTATATTGGAGTAAATGTCCTTTTTGCAATGAATGATTTTGCTGAAAAAATGAAAGCAGCCATTGAGGAAAAAGTTGATTTCATCATATCTGGTGCTGGCATTTCACGAGATATGTATACTTGGGGGAAAAATGCCGGCATACCAGTTATTTCAATAGTATCCTCAGCCAAACTCGCTAGATTATCTGAACGCTTGGGTGCGGCCGCTGTTGTAGTAGAGGGGCATGAAGCAGGAGGACATCTGGGTACCGATCGACCTTTATTCGATATATTACCGGAAGTAGTTGCAGCAGTCAAAATTCCCGTAATTGCTGCTGGAGGAATTATGACTGGGAAAGATATTGCTCGTGCCTTAAAAATGGGTGCATCTGGTGTGCAAATGGGTACAAGATTCGTTGCAAGTAATGAGTGTGACGCACCACTATCCTTTAAGGAAAAATATATAAATGCTCGATTAGAAGATACCATATTAGTCAAAACAACTGTCGGGCTCCAAGGTCGTGCGGTTAAAAATAACTTTACTAAATTAATAGCTGATAATAATAAAAAGATAAAAATAAAAAAGTGTATAAATTGCTTAAAAAACTGTTCTTATCGTTTCTGCACGCTAGATTCTTTGATAACCTCTATGGATGGTGATTGTGAAAATGGTCTTGTTTTCGCAGGTGCACGAGTAAATGAAGTCAAAGAGATATTGCCCGTCCAAACAATTATTAACAATATTATGATGGAATATAGAGCATGTATTTAAGGTAGAATCCATGTAAGTTTTTTAAAAGATATTTAATGTTGTAAATTCTTATTTTCCTGACGATACATCAACTAATAATTATACTCCGGACATTATTGGTCATAAAAAAGAACACCTACAAATGCTGTAGGTGTTCTTTTTTATTTATAATTGGATAATTTCTCTTATTTCTTCTATAGGTAACTTCGTAAATTTGGCAATATCCTCTACAGACATTCCGTTTTTATACATACCACATACCAATTGTATACGTTCGGCTTTTTTGCCTTCTTCAATACCCTTTTCAATACCTTTTTTGATTCCTTGCTCCTCTGCGTGAGCAAACTTTGCAGCTTCATCCATTAGGGTTTTTTCCCTCGCTTCATAGGCTTGTCGGAATGTCGAATCTTGACTCATTCGCTCCCACTTATTCATTGCTTTTTGTAAAATCGGATCTTGATTCATCGCAATGTCCTCCAATGTTTGAGTTAAGTGTTCATCTTCATTTGCCGGAAGTAATAACAGCCAACGAACAAATGAATCTTCCCACGGATTAACTTTCTCTTCCCGCCATTGTTCCATTAGTTTAGGAAGCTCTATAACATGAATCTCTATATCATCACTAAACTGCTTTTGCTGTTGTACATTCCATAGCTTTCCCGTTGTATGAAATTCCTCATATTCGGGAAAAAGTACGAAGTTTAACAAATTAATAGTAATTGTTTTACTAAGAGAGCTGTAAGGCATCCCTTTTTGTAACTGTGAAGTATATAATTTACCCCAGTAATACAAACTTCGTTTAATCATGTCGTGATTATTATTCAGCTGAATTTCTACGTTTACTTTAGTACCTGTGTCTAATGTGGCTGAGACATCTAAAATTGATAATTTATCATCCTCGTGTTCTCGATGTAAATGTGGATCCTCTAATTGTAGTGACATAATAGGTGATTCTAATGAATTCTTTAGCATAGCATTTAAAAATGTGATAAGAATATCCTCACTACCACTTGTCCCAAATAATTGCTTAAAAGCAAAATCAATTCGTAAATTTACTAATGACTTGGTCATGACTTTCCTCTTCCTGTCTAAGAAACTCTCTTTTCTTTATTGTACATAAAAATTAGGTAATCATGCAAATAGGAACATTTACAAAAGATAGCGCTATCATTCTTTTCAAAAATATATATTCACTAGAAGATAGAGGTAAAATTAATAGTTAATTTGGTGAATTATAACATATATTATCTTTAAATAATACCCATTTGAAAAAACAATGGATTATTTGTGACATAATTGTTAAATTTAGGGATATAAAAAAGGCTTTCTATATAAAAAATAGAAAGGTGATGGTGTACGGATAAAATATAAGGGGGATTTATATTATGTTTTCAAAAAAACAAAAATTAGTAACAGTGGTTACCACTCTGACGCTAGGATGTGGATTAGTTTTCGGATTAACTCCTACTTCCGCAGATTCTATAAGTAATCCTACTCCTATTAAGGAAGAACAAGTAAGAATACAGATACCTTTTACTGGATATGTTATTTCAGCAGATGATAATTATTTAGTTGTAGCTGACACTAATACAAAAGAGGAGGCACTTTCTTATCAAAATAATTGGTGGGAATTAACTTCTCAGAATAAAATTTTACGTGTTCCTATTACTAGCAAGGATAACTATAGCGTAGGTGAAAAACTAAATATATTTTCCGTAGGATGGACTCACTCTATTCCACCAATCGCTGTTATGCCTGTTATCGAAAAAATAATTGAATAAATTATATATTTTTTACAAAAGAAGATAGCCATTACAAATGGCTATCTTCTTTTAAACTCATTTATTCTAAATTGGACTAAAGAATTCTTGTTTGTAACTATCTTTATAAATTTATGCTATAACAACACTTGTGCACTTTTTTATTTACTGAACCATGCCTTGTTCTTCCTTCTTCATAGCTCTAATGGATTGAGCTACTTTAACCATCATAGAACATTCTATTCTCTTTCGGAAGATTTTACAGCTGAACTCATGTGTTCCCTTAAGAGAACCCGTTGCATGTATTGTATTAGCTGGACAACCGCCACTACAGTAAAGCTGTGCCCAACATTCCTGACATTCCGGTTTTGAATAGCAATTACTTTCCTTAAACTGAGACTGTATCTCTGCTTTTATAATGCCATCCCATATATTCCCCATACTATATTCTTCTTCTCCCACAAACTGATGACAAGGAAATATCTCCCCCCACGGGGTAATAGCTAGATATTCAGTCCCTGAACCGCAACCAGAAATTCTCTTTTGAACGCACGGACCTTCTGAAAGGTCGAGCATGTAATGATAAAATGTAAAACCATTTCCTTTTTCCTCACGGTTTAGCATTTCTTTCGAGAGAATTTCATACTGATTGTAAATTTCCAGCAGGTCTTCTTCACAGAGCGCATATGGTTCTTGGGGATTACAGATAACAGGTTCCATTGAGATTTTGTTAAAACCTAAGTCAGCGATGTGATAAATATCATTGGTAAAATCAACATTATTATGGGTATAGGTTCCACGTACATAGTATTCTTTATCTCCACGCTTCTCAACAAACTCCTGGAATTTTGGAATGATATGATTATAGCTACCTTTCCCATTGACAGTTTTACGAAGATAATCATGAACTTTTTTTCTTCCATCAAGGCTTAATACAACATTGTGCATTTCTTGATTTAAGAATTCAGTAATTTCATCATTAAGCAGCATACCATTTGTAGTAAAGGTAAAACGAAAAGTTTTTTTGTACTCTTTTTCTTTATTTCTTGCATAGGCGACAATCTGTTTGACAGTTTTCCACGCCATGAGTGGCTCCCCACCAAAAAAATCAACATCGAGATTTCGATGATTACCTGAGTTTTCTAATAGAAAATCTATGGCTCTTTTTCCAACTTCAAAACTCATTATGGCTCTATTTCCATTGTATTTTCCTTGGCTAGCAAAGCAGTATTCACACGACAGATTACATGTATGCGCGACATTAAGGCAAAGAGCTTTTACATAAGTGGGACGATTTATCAAATCAATTGAAAGGTCCCTATAATCATCTTCGGTAAAAAGCTTCCCATCTCTTTTTAGTTCTTCAATATCCGCAATTGTTTCTCGAATTTCCTTCTTGGAAACGTGGAAATCATATTTATACTTTTCCTGCATTATTGACAGGATTTCTTCCATAGGAGTATTCTGATATAGCATAATTATTTCATAAGCAAGATTGTCAACGACATGTACGGATCCGCTATAAGTATCTAACACGATATTGTATCCATTTAATTTATATTGATGAATCATACTGGATAACCAAACTCCTTTTTCATAAAGATTGCCACCTAAATAAAATATAATTGAATACTATACTTCTTGTTTCCTATTTATTGTATTTTCACACTTTTGATTTGCAACTCCACATGAGGTTTTACAAGCAGACTGACAAGATGTCTGACATGCACCACACCCACCATGTTTTATAGTATCTTGCAGTTTACAAGTGCTCAGTGTTATAATTCTTTTCATTGTTTATAACCTCCTTTTGAAATAATTTTGAAGAACTAAGGTATATGTTTGTGATTTTTTTCACAATCATATACCTTAGTTCTTCAATTTCCCACAAATTATTACTAATATCCTTATATATTAACGAATTACTTTATTTTACGTTCCTTTCTTTTAACCTTAATTTAAAATATCACGAGAAGGTTGAATATTATCTATTTAACAGTTACATATAGAATAATATTTATTTTAATTATATATACATTCACAAATACGGTACGTGAAATTGCAACATTTATCTTATAATAAATATGGGCGTTTATAACTTTGTGCTACAACTATAAAAAGTCAATCCCATTGGAATTGACCTTTTATAAACTGTGGCAACAGAAGGATGTCATAAAACTAGGATTTGATATTGTAGCATTTCATTTGTGAAAAGTATAACATGATTAACTAAGAATAGATGTGTCAATCCTTGGAACATTAGCTATAACTTGATTTTTTGAGTATATATAATAGTTAGTGGGCTATAGAATTCATCCTATATCACTATTAATAATTAGCGTTTTTTAATAATAAAAAAGGATGTCTAAAAAAATTCTATTTTTTTAGACATCCTTTTTATCTATTTTATTAATAATCCTGTAGGAGTAACTTGATATGTTTTTTTCTTGCCTACAAATTCCTGTTTACTATTCTCAAGATTAGTAAGTGTGGCACGGGTCTTTTCCTTCTGTGCTTCTCCCTCTATATGAGTAAACTCGATATAATCCCCTACCTTAACTGGAACGGTTTGGCTTTCAGCATTTTGTTGTCTATTTCCTACAATTTCTTTATTGTACAATATATTGCCCGATGAGTTTTGAACTTTAATGCTTGCATACGTACTAGTAAAATAGGAATGGGGGATACCCGCTTCTAATTTAATCTGCATTTTTTCTGTTGCTTTGTTATACTCTACTTTTGCGATTTCTCGATCATTATATCCCTTTAAAGACCAGTTAAATTGATTTCCATCTAAAACTGTTGTTTCTGGCATTTTTTCTACTTTCTTCAGGCCTTCTTTTGTAACTTGATATCTTGCTGTCTTTCCAATGGTTTCATTTTTGTTATTTTCAAGGTTAATTAAAGTCGCTCTCGTCTTTTCCTTTGTTGCTTCCCCTTCTATATGAGTAAGTTCAATGTAATCACCTATTTTAACGGGCACAGTTTGGCTTTCAGCATTTTGTTGTTTATTTCCCACGATTTCCTTATTGTACAGAACGTTGCCAGAAGCATTCTGGACCTTAATACTCGCATACGTACTAGTAAAGTAGGAATGGGGTACACCTGCTTCTAGTTTTACCTTCATCTCTTCTACTGTTTTATCATAATTTACTTTTGCAATTTCTCTATCACTATATCCTTTTAATGACCATGCAAATTGATTTCCATCTAAAATTGTTGCTTCTGGCATTTTTTCTACTTTCTTTAGACCTTCTTTTGTAACTTCATATATGGCTTTTTTTCCAAAGCTCTCTTGTTTACTATTATCTACATTTGTGAGAGTAGCTCTATGCACACCTTCTAGATGTGTTAACTCTATATAGTCTCCTACCTTGACCGAAACTTTTTGTGATTCAGCATTTTGTTGTTTGTTTCCATAAATCTCTTTGTTATAGACCACTTTACCTGATGTGTTTTGCACTTTAATACTTGCATATGTACTATCAAAGTAGTTATGTGGTACACCTGCTTTTAAATCAATTTGCATTTCTTCTGTTGATTTATTTAAATTTACTTTTGCGAATTCAAAATCTCCAATCCCTTTCAGCGACCATGCAAACTGGTTTCCTTCTAAAATATTATTTACATTAGGCATATCTGGTTTAATTGGATTAGAATCCGTCCCCTTCCAAATCTCTGCTGTTAAAACTGGATATCCTAATGCAGCTACTTTTTGAATGGTATCGTTATTTGGACGTAATCCCCACTTCTCAAAGAAAGGAATCAAATTTTGTTTGGCTACTTTTGATGCTGAAATCATAAATAATTGTTTTTTATTTTCATCAGTTTGTGGAAGTTCACTTGAAGGCATGTCTCTATACAATTGATGCAATTTAGGATAGAAATCCTCTCCATACGCTAACTGTAGTTGCCAAAGCATAACAAGCTTTACAAAAACATCGCTAATTTCATCATAATTTTTATTCACTTGCTCTAGATATTGAAATGCTTTTGGATAAATTCCACTTTTCTCTAAGTTGGATGGTTGATTAAATGCTTTTTCTACAGAAAGGCTGTATATATTATTTTGTACTTCTGTCATATTATAAAACTTCCAGGGCGATTGTTGTCTCAAATGTCCTGCCTCATGCCAAGGGCCCCAGCCATCTGTTATGAATTTATTAATATCTAACACGTATTGGATTGCATCTCCTACATATGCTGTTCGATAAGAAGTTGCATACATATAATAATCAGGAGAATGATTTTCCTCTACGTAATGAACATAATGTTTATCTACTTGTTCTTCAGATAATCCAGCTACTTTGTCTTGAATTCGAGTAGCTTCATCCATCTTTTTTAAGAGTTGTACAGGATCTGTATTAGAACCCAATAAATATTTCTTAACACGTGCAGGGGTGGCCGTAATTAATACACGTTCGCCTTTTAACTCCACTGCATGTGCATTTGGATATTGGTCCAGCATGTTAATTAAATCTTGTTTCGTATGCTTTCCTAGTTCAAAGAAAGGCGTAGTCGTTCCGCCTGTTGTAATTGTTGTTCGAATGGTACCACCTTGTTGTTTATTATAAAAATAAATCATCCCCCCATTTGGAGATTGGATTGTGTTTATACCAGGTTTTAATGTAAATGATTTTATCTTTGAATCTTCTCTCCAAGAAGCATCATACGAATACGTTCCAATATATACCTGAATATCTTGATTACCTTCCACATTAATCGTTATTTGTTCATTTGGCTTTGCATATAAACCAGTTGGTTCATATGGACTAAATGCCATACTTTTTCTTTCCTGTTGTTTCAGTACCTCAACATCCCCTTTTCCTGGGACTGTAAATGTTCTATTTTCTGATTTAACTGATTTTTCACTTTGCAGTGATGTCGATAAATTTTTTTGCTGCTGCGTTTCCTCTGCAAAGACATCTGATGAAGAAGTCATTCCAGAAGCAATTATAGTTAATGTTGCAGTAGCTACTAGTATTCTTTTGGTTTTATACTTTGATTTATTCCCCATAGTATCTCCCTCTCATTTCCTTGATCAATTTAATAGTTTTGGTTTCTTTAGCATGTACTTACGTGCAAAAACAGTTCATGAACTTGTATTTATTACTTTTTTACATAGTCCTCCCTTATTCTATTTATAATTATATTTTGATATTATTTTATGACACATATTAATACAACTTTATAAAATATCAATCAATAATGAGCTTTTATGTTTTGATTTGGTATTCTTAACTATCTTATAAATCAAATAAATTACATAAAGGTATTCATTTCGTATGAATAATACTTTAAATCAAATTATTTTCAGATTAATAATTCACAAAAAATTAATATTATGTAAAATCCTATCAAGGAAATAAATACAAATTGATTTGTCATATATACATTGAAATCACTAAGACATTTACTATCATCCGAATAATTAATTCCTTTTTCTATTTCAGTTTAATTTTTTAAGTTATTAGGAGATAAAAAAGCGAATCTATTTTGAAAATAGATTCGCTTTTTTACGTATAACATAAACTTTCAAGTTCTTTTAATTGAATTTTTTATAAAAAGAAAAGGTACTTCCCAAAAGAGAAGGATCCTACTTGCTCAAACATGTAGGTCGTGATAACTTTTGTCTCTAATATATCTCATTTATAGTTTGTTTAATTGACTATGTCTTTTAGAATACATAAAATATACTATTATCCCTATAAATAACCAAATGCCGAAATAAACCCAGGTTTTTAAAGGTAGATTTACCATTAAAAATAAGCAACATGTTATTGAAATAATCGGTAAAATTGGTACCAGTGGTACCATGAAACCACGTTTTAAATTTGGATGTGTTTTACGAAGAATAATAACTGACACACCAACCATCGCAAATGTTAATAACGCTCCAATATTCGCTAAATTCGATAATTCTTTTAAATCGATAAATCCAGCAATTAAAGCACTACCAATACCTGTTAACCAAGTTGAGAATACTGGTGCTTCTGTCTTCTTATTAATTTTCGCAAACGATTTTGGTAATAAACCGTCACGACTCATCGCAAAGAATACACGTGTTGTTGCATAAATGTAAGCGAAAATTACAGCCATAATACCAATTACAGCTCCAATTGCGATTATACCCGCTACTTTATCTTGTCCTACAACTTCTAATACGTAGGCCATTGCTTCTGGTACATCTAATTCCTTATAAGAAACCATACCAGTCATAACAAGGCAAACTATAACATAAATAATTGTACAAATAACTAGCGAAGCAATAATACCAATCGGTAAATCACGTTGTGGATTTTTTACTTCTTCAGCAGACGTTGCTAACGCATCAAATCCTAAAAAGGCAAAAAATACTGCAGCTCCTCCGGCAAAGATTCCGCTTATACCATAAGGTGCAAACGGGATCCAGTTTTCTGGTTTTACGTAAAATATACCAACTGAAATGAATAAAACAACAATACCAATTTTTATTAATACCATTGCGTTATTCACTCGCTTACTTTCTTTCGTTCCTTTTGATAATAACCAAGTTAATAACAAAGTAATGATTACTGCTGGTAAGTTAACGATTCCACCTTGTGTTGGAATTGTTAAAAGTGATTTTGGTATCTCAATCCCAAACCCGTTTAATAAGTTTTGAAAATAGCCTGTCCATCCACCCGCTACCGCGGCAGTTGTAACTATATATACAGACAATAAAGTCCATCCCATTAAGTAGGCTACAAACTCACCAATCGTCGCATATGAATAGGTGTATACACTACCAGAGACTGGAAGAGCAGATGCGATTTCCGCATAACATAGGGCTGCAAACCCACAAACAATTGCAGCAATCATAAATGAAAAAATAACTGCTGGACCCGCATCTCTTGCGGCTACTAATCCAGTTAATACAAGTACTCCTGTACCAATTATTGCACCAATCCCTAGCATGGTAAGATCAAATGCTCCCAATGTTTTTGTCAAAGTCTTACTTTCACCATCTTCTAATAATTTCCTTACTGATTTTTTCCTAAATAAGTTGGCCATAACACACGCCTCCATTTATTAAAAAAGGAGCTAAGATATCGTCTCCTAGCTCCCCTTAAGTAAAATAATTTTATTTTATAAGATTATTCAATCGTTATTTTACCTCATTGGCAACAAAGAAATGCTCACATACAGTTGAAATACGTTTTAAATCCACATTGCCACCTGAAATAACCGCTACTACTTTTTTACCCTGTACATATTTATCAACTTTGCCTGCCAGAAGTGCGGCTGTGGCTAACGCTCCCGCTCCTTCTACGACAGCCTTTCCGCGTTGCAATAAGTCTTTCATCGCTACTTCTAATTCTTCTTCCGATACAGTTACAATTTCATCTACTAGGTCTTTTACAATTTCAAAAGTTAAATTTCCTGGTATTTTTACCGCACAACCATCCGCTATTGTTGGTGCTTCATAGTGTTCTAAAATTCTCCCCGCATCATAAGAAGCTTTCATTCCATGAACATTATCTGCTTGAACCCCAATAATATTAATGGAAGGATTAAATGATTTCAGCGCTACAGCAATTCCTGAAATAATTCCTCCTCCACCAATAGGTACAATAACAGTATCAACATCCCACATATCATCCAGAATATCTAACCCAATTGTCCCTTGGCCAGCCATTACTTCTACATCATCATATGGATGTAGGTATGTTTCGCCTGTTTCTTTTATAATTTCTTCACACTTCGCTTTTGCATCATCAAACGTATCACCGTATAAAATAACTTCAGAACCATATCCTCTCGTCGCATCCACTTTAGCTTGCGGTGCAGAGGTTGGCATCACAATTTTACTTTTGATTCCTAGTAAATGGGAAGATAGTGCCACACCTTGTGCATGATTTCCAGCTGAACAAGCGATTACACCACGTTCTTTCTCTTCATTTGTTAGTTGGGAAATTTTATTAAATGCACCACGAAATTTAAATGAACCCGTTAACTGCATGTTTTCCAGCTTTAAATAAATTTCTCCACCCGTTTTACTAGTTAAATAGAAAGATTTAACCAAAGGTGTTTTTCGGGCATTTACATCAAGAATTTCTTTGGCTTTTTTAATGTCAGTGATATCTAACAATACTTTTTTGGTAATCATACTAACACTTCTTTCAATTCTTTAAAGTCCAAACCTAGCGTCATACCTAAATTTTCGTAGGTAATAATACCTTTATATACATTTACCCCAGATGCTAATGATGATTTATTTTGAATTGCATTTTCTAATCCATCTTTAGAAATTGCTAATAAATACTCAATATTTCCATTTGCCAACGCCATAGTTGAAGTACGTGGGGTGGCACCAGGCATATTTGGTACTGCATAATGAATTACGTCATGTTTAATAAATACAGGATTATCATGAGTTGTATAATGATCAATAGTTTCTACTGTACCACCTTGATCTATTGCGATATCCACAATGACACTTCCTGGCTTCATAGATTGAACCATATACTCTTTAACAATTTTAGGAGGGCGAGATCCTGGTATTAAAATTGTTGAAATAAATAAATCTGCTTCTTTAATCGTTCGCTCTAGATTTTCAGTATTAGATTCAATTATATTTACTTCTTCTGTTGCGTATTGCTTTCTTAAATATGCAATTCTTTCTTGATTAACCTCTAGGATTGTAACACTACATCCAATTCCAATTGCCATATCACAGGCATTAGTTGCAGCATTCCCTCCACCTAGGATTACAACTTTTCCGGCTGGGATTCCCTCAATACCTGATAATAAAATCCCCTCTCCTTGATGTTGTTTTTCTAAATAATAAGCTCCCATAAATACCGCACGTCTTCCAGCAATTGCACTCATAGGTTTTAATAATGCTAAATTTCCATCCTCACTAATAGTTTCACCAGCAATCGCAGTAGTACCAGCATTTCTCATTGCTTCTACACACTCTTTCGACGCAGCCAGATGTAAAAAGCCCCAAACGATTAGATCCTTTTTAAAGTAATGGTATTCTGCAGGTAGTGGTTCTTTTACCTTTACTACCATATCAACATCCCATGCCTGGCCTTGATTTACTATGCTTGCTCCTGCACTTATATATTCATCATTTGTATAACCAGAACCTAATCCAGCATCTTTTTGTACTAAAACTTCATTTCCAGCTGAAACTAATTTTTGAACATTTTCTGGAGTCATCCCTACACGAGCTTCCCCTTTTTTTATCTCTTTCACTACACCAATTTTCATATCTACACATCCTTTTTTAGAGTGAGTTATAAATTAAATTAATTATTGTCAGATAAATATAAGATTCTAAATATTCATCCTTACAATATTTTTCAAATATAATTTAATTTATAACATTGGATTGCACCTACAAGATACCATTAGTAAAAATAAGAGGTCAACAATTTTGTGAAACATTTCACAAAATGTTTTATTTAGTTGATTTTCTATATTTTATATCGAAAATATGATTGAATCCATCAATACTTTGTGATATTCTTCACAAGAATATATCTTCTCTTTTGAATTTCGATTTACCATTTTACTATATCGCAATATTAAAATACCTCATTTATTCTTATTATTCATATAAAAGAAATCTCGTTTTTAACTTCATGTTTCGGGTTAAATTAAAGAATTTCTTTTAATGTATAATTCATTGAATTTTACTCGCCTCAAATCATGTGAAAATTTTCACATGATTTGAGGCGAAATTAAACTTTCTTTACTTATACGTTTAATTTCTTTTTTATTTAGTATCTGAAATGTATTCAAATTCTCTAGCTGGTAAGGATGAGGGGCGGCTATTTGTATGGATACAGGATATACTATCAAATAATTTAACAAACAGGATAAAGAATTCATAAGAGAATTTATATATTTTTCTAATTGGGAGTGATTATTTTGTCACAACAACAACTAAAAAAGGATATTGGTTTCTTTGCAGCATTAACCACAGTTATTGGTACCGTTATCGGCGCCGGAGTATTTTTCAAGCCCACTGCATTATATGGAGTAACAGGAACAGCTAGCCTAGGATTACTTGCATGGGTAATTGGTGGTATCTTGACTGTTTGCGCAGGACTAACTGCTGCTGAACTATCTGCCGCTATTCCTGAAACGGGGGGAATGATGGCATATTTAAAGAGGACTTATGGAAACTTAACTGCTTTCTTGCTTGGCTGGGCACAAACTGTCATATACTTCCCTGCAAATATTGCAGCACTTGCTATTATTTTTGGGACACAAACGGTTAGTTTATTTGGCCTAAATGTTAATGAACACAAAATGCTAATTATCGCAATTGCAATTATCACCGCTACATTTGTAACTCTTATGAACTTTTTAGGAGCTAAAGCAGCTGGTGGAATCCAAATGGCTTCGACTATATGCAAATTGGTTCCATTAGCATTGATTATTATTTTTGGATTACTACACAAAAGTGACGTTACTTTTCAGCTTTTTCCAATTGAGGCAGGGCCGAACAAATCTATGATATCTGCCCTTGGATCTGGTTTACTCGCAACAATGTTCGCCTATGATGGATGGATTCATGTAGGGAATATTGCTGGAGAAATGAAAAACCCTAAAAAAGACTTACCTAAAGCAATCGTATTAGGATTATCAACAGTAATGGTTGTTTATTTATTAATTAATGTCGCGTTTCTAATGGTCATGTCTGCAACATCGCTCGCAGGTACTGATACACCCGCTTCTCAAGTAGCTACAATTCTTTTTGGAGCTATGGGAGGAAAACTAGTTACCATTGGCATTTTAATTTCCGTATTTGGAACGATTAATGGTTATATTATGACAGGAATGCGAATTCCTTATGCCATGGCTATTGAGAACAAACTACCATTTAGTAAATGGTTTGCTACACTATCTAAAAATAGTCGGGTCCCTTATAATTCTGGTCTATTTATGCTATTTATTTCAATTATTATGATGGCCGTCGGCGGATTCAATACTCTTACTGATATGTTGGTATTTGTAATATGGATATTCTACACAATGACATTCCTTGCTGTATTCATCTTACGAAAAAGGGAACCCGAACTTGTGCGACCTTATAAAGTTCCATTGTATCCTTTTATACCATTAGTTGCTATTATTGGCGGATTGTTCATTGTTATTAATACCTTATTCACTCAACCTCTGCTAGCTTTATGTGGAATAGGCCTAACTGCACTCGGCCTCCCTATTTATTACACTATGCGTAAAAAGGTACAATTTGGTTTAGAAAATCATAACGAGTAGACCAGTCTTTCTTAAAGATGTGATACAAATTTTTATGATTAGATTGCAATTAATAAATAGTCTATTTTACTTCTTTATCCTTCTAAAAGATACATTAGTCTAACAAATAATAAACAAGGAGAACCCTTTTTGGGTTCTCCTTGTTTATTATTTGCCAGTGTTCTAGTTTTTTACCCTAAGTTAATTTACGCTTTATCCATGTTGCATTTCTACCTTTAGAAACTAATTTAATATATCCCTGTGAATTTAAAGCGTGTAATGTTTTATTTATAGTACTTTCACTTATGTCTGGATACATGTTTCGAATATTTTCTTTAGTAAAAGGATTATCTTGTCTGTCTATGTATTTTTCAATTCTTTTTCTTTTAGTATGAGTGCTAATACAATTTTTTATTACATAATTTAATTCTTTATATGCAACTAAAACAATATCCAAAAAAATTTTCATCCAGAAAACTACATTATGATCGCCTTGATACCAGTGAGCTGCAGATTTATACAGAGCATCATAATAATCTGATTCATATTTTTTGAAATATTTATCTATACATGTATATTTTACAAATGTAAATCCACTTTCAATTAATAACCATTGAATTAATATTTTTGCTAACTTGCCATTCCCTTTATTAAATGGATAAATACATAGAAAATTTAAGATAAATTGAGGAATTAGTAGGAGCGGATGAAAATTCCCTTTAGCCCTTAATGCATTATATTGTTCGCATAGATGATACAAATATTGCGGAACCATATCATATAAAACAACTGTACGTAATTTAAATTGATCTTTTAACTTTGGAATAGAAGATAATACAAGTTCGCTTTTTCTCCAATTACCACTTTCAGAAGTTGAATAATTCATTAATTGGAAGTGCAATTCTTGAATTGTTTGCGGTTTAATAGGTAATTTGTGGTTTTCTTTTTGCACAAGTTCTAATGTTTTGCAATAACAAAATAAAGCGTCCTCTTCCAATGTTTGAGGGCTAGTATGATGAACAACTAATTTTTTTAACTGTTTATTTGAGAATGTAAACTTTTCATATATATTAGGAAAAGTTTTAATATATTGCAGTGATATATTCTTTTCCAAAAGATTAAATATCTCTGGTTTTTGAGTTTGATATGCTGATATTGCTCCTTTATATTCACTGATTTTACTTATAATATTTATTAGTTCTCTTTTAAATTCTAAATTTGTATATTTTTCTTCAAAGAAATTTCTCATCTCGTTCCCTCCTTTCCCTAAGGTTTATTACCAACTTTGTATGCTCTATTATCCCCCTAATTTTCACATTTCCTACTGTATGCTCCTTGTTTTATAAACGTCCAATAAGAATGTAATTAAACGATAGCCAGATGCACATAGAAATCACTCTCTTCCATAAATGTATGTAATTTAATAGATTTCTAATGTTTATTAACAAATAAAAAGGCACTTCCGTGAACTACCCGCCACTTAACATCCTAACGGACTGTTTGAAGTGGGGGCTTCTCGGTTAGTCGTTACTTTTAGTAGCTAACGAATTCGTCCTAAGACAGCCGAGCTAACTCCCTTGTTCCAAGGGTTATTTTATTGCTATCTATGCTAACGCTAATAGGCGTATTGCTTCATTTTTGATATTGATAGCTGCGTTATAATCTCTATCGAGATTTACACCGCATATACAAGAATAGACTCGCTCAGATAATGACATATTTTTCACATTTCCACAACTGCTACATGTTTTTGTGGAGGGAAACCATTTGTCTATTTTCACAAGCTGTTTGCCTTGTTCATTTAGTTTATAAGCTAAGAAAGAAGTGAACATACCCCAACGACGCTTTTTCCAAAATGAAGTGCTTGCGATATTCCCTTCATATTTAGATCTTCAATAGCTACAACATCAAAATGAGTAGCTAGCTCTTTAGACTTATGATGAAGGAAGTTTTACGTTGGTTTGCTACTTTTTCATGCAGCTTAGCTACACGGATACGTTGTTTATTCCAACGCCCTGAACCTTTTGTACGTCTTGATAATACTCGTTGAGCCTTTGCTAATCGGTCTAACATTTCACGATAGAACTTAGGATAATTGGCTCTCTCATCCTCAGAACTGACGTATAATTGATCCATCGCAAAGTCTAATCCAACAACTGTTTCTACTTCTTTTTGTACGATCTCTTTTTCGTATTCAGTCAAAATGGACACATAGTATTTACCAGTAGGTGTCATAGAAATCGTACATGACTTGATTATATGGTCTTGTGGTATTTCTCTATGCTGTTTGATACGTATCATTTTCAGTTTTGGCAATTTGATATGACCGTTAAGCAACATAATATTTCCGTTCACTACATTCGTTGTATAAGACTTTCTGTCTTTTTTGCTTTTGAATGTTGGGAAGTCATTTTGACCACGAAAGAAATTTTTATAGGCAGTTTGCAAGTTAAGTTGAGCATTTGCCAAAGCTAATGAATCCACTTCTTTTAACCACTCAAATTCTGCTTTGTATTTTGCAGGAGTGGGAAGCTTTTGTTTCTTTAGTTGATTCTTATCATCTTTATGTTTTTCATACGCTTCTTTCCGTTCAGCTAACATTCTGTTATACACGAAACGTACACAACCGAATGTTTTACGCATAAGGTGTGCTTGGTCTTCTGTTGGATACAAACGGAATTTATATGCTTTATTCTGCTTTGTCATATCATTTCACCTCACTTTTCACTTTGATTTTCAATATATGTTTTTACTACGTCTATTGGCGAACCACCAGTAGTTAGCAAGCAAAAACTTCTTGACCAAAACATCTCTTTCCAAAGTTTCTTTTTCACTTGTGGAAAATCTCTTTTAATAAGTCGAGAACTTGCACTTTTATAAGCATTGATGAATTTTGTCATTTCTGTATTAGGGTGTGCCTTGAACAAAATATGAACATGGTCTACATCATGATTCCATTCAACCAATGTGATGTTATAATTTTCAGATAGTCGAACAAACATATCTTTTGCATAGTCTGACATATCATTATCAAACACATTTCTTCTGTATTTCACGACCAACACAAGGTGATAATACAACAAGAATACTGAATGGTTATTACTATCTAATTGCATTTATATACCAGCCTTTATAATTTATAAGACTGATTATATCAGAGGCAAAATATAAAGGAAAACCTTTTGGCTGCGCCCTTCACGCGCTTGAGGAAGGAGAATTCTTTCGGGAAATTCGTTAAACTTCTAAAAAAATGCTTTTTATTTAATCAAATATATCTGTCTTTAGTGACTTAAAGGAAACTATGCACAAAAGGTATCAACCTTTTGTGAAAATCATAACATATTTAGCTATAAATAATTATGTCGCTTCTAAAAACGTTCACTCTTGATATGTTATGAACTAATGTCGTACAGAATCTTAATTTCTTAATAATGTTTATAAAATGATTCTTTACAAGATGAAAGTACTTTATTTCTATTTAAACAAACATTTTTTCTATACTATTTGCTTTCAGAGTATATTAGATTAGATACCTTTAAACTGTTGCTAAGAATTTATATATTCGACATAATGTTATACGATAAATTCATCTTATAGTTTGGTGACATGGTATCTTTTAATGTATGTACAGAATGATTAAAGTTAAACTTTTCTTCCGCATTTAACTCAATTTCTATAATTTCTCGAATACCTTCGCGATTAATAACAGCAGGAACCCCTATATACACATCATTATGACCATATTTATTCTCAAGGTATGCAGATACTGTTAACACACTATTTTCATGATGTAGAATTGCCTTTGTTATACGTAATAAAGACATTCCAATTCCATAACAGGTTGCTCCCTTACGTTCGATTATATGATAGGCCGCATCACGTGAACGAACAAAAATTTCGTCTAAGTCACTTTGATTATACTGACTTTTATTTTCTAAAATCGTTTGTAGCTTTTGAACGCCAACTGACACATGACTCCAAACTGGAAGCTCCGTATCACCATGTTCACCTATTATATACGCATGAACATTATGAGGATCAATCTCAAAATATTCTCCTAACATGTAACGGAAACGTGCAGAATCAAGCGTTGTACCTGAACCAATTACGCGTTCTTTCGGCAACCCAGATTCTTTCCAAGTTACATATGTTAAAATGTCCACTGGATTTGTTGCAATTAAGAAAATACCATCGAATCCGCTTGACATGACATTACGTATAATTTCTTTAAAAATCTTAGTATTTTTTTCAACTAAGTCTAAACGTGTTTCACCTGGTCTCTGTGGCAATCCGGCTGTTATTACAACAATTTGCGCATCTTTACAGTCGTCACAGCTACCCTTCCATACTTTTGTTGGTGATGGTGAAAAAGGAATTGCATGACTTAAATCCATTGCTTCTCCTTCTGCTCTTGCTTCATTTACATCCACAAGAACGAATTCTTCTGCCAGGCCCTGATTAATCATACAATATGCATAACTACATCCTACGGCCCCTGTACCAATTAAAACTACACGATTAATATTTTTATTCATTTATAGATCCCTCACTATTTATGTTATGTTTTTGTGCATTGTTGTTATTCTAATAAAAAGAGATTTAATTGATTTTGAATAAACAAATAATGAACTCGAAATACATTAATGTTCAATACCACATAGTTAAACTTAAATTCCTTTTCATATGTATTTCCAGCAAATATTGCTCCAACATTATTTTTTATTTAACTCAAAAAAATATTATGTATAGCTTCACTAGATAAGATAATTTTTCTTTATCTACATTTCAAAGATTCTTTGATATTCTGTGAAAAATCTAGTTTATACATCTAGTTAAATAAAATTGTTAACGCTTACATTTTTATTAAGATTCACTAACGGATTATCACTTTTCATAATGACATTCATGCTTATATTATCTTCATTCAAATCTAATTACTGCAAATTTTTATTTTGTATATCGAAGGTTATTTCACCTATTTTAGCAATAACCCCCTAAAAGCACTTCTATACCAAACAAACTTTTTCAAAATTCATTTTCTAGTAAACCTCCCACTGATTTTTTAGAGTTTTCTGTAATAAATTCGACATGTGATCTTGCATTTTATATTAACAAATTTAGGTCACATAAGTTGTGAATGTTTTTTGTATATTTCCCTTCCCTTATATGTCTAACAAAAACAAATAATATATTTTATAAAAGAAAAAAATATATTTAAAAGAATTATTAAAACGGTATTTCCGGCTAATTAGGCCAACTGATATAAAAATAACATTCAAAATAATTATGTTATTTTTATACGAAAATGATTATATTAGTAGCTTAAATTTTTATTTGTGTTTGTAATGGGATGTTTTCCTCACATTGAGATTCAACTAAATCGCCCTTCTGTTCAGCTGTAGGGTTGTTTTGGGTTATATAATGATATACCATGCCAACAAATACAGATCCACCAATAATATTTCCAATTGTAACTGGAATTAAATTATAAATAGCCCCACTAAAAGAAATAGTATTGGGATGTGGCGATACCAGGGAGATTGCAAATAGCGATAAATTTGCAATGCTATGTTCATATCCAGATAAAAAGAATGTAAAAACCAATAACATCATAACAATTATTTTTGCTGTATCCCCTTTTACTTGAGAAGGAAGGAAGCATGCTAGACAAACAAGCCAATTACATAAAATAGCTTTGAAAAATAGCTGTATTGTCGGTGTATTCATTTTTACTTCAACAACATTACTTATCAAATGTTCATATTCAATTTGATCAAAAATACCAGTACCATAAAATAATAACGCAAAAAATATTGCACCTACCAGATTACCTAAAAAACAAGCACCCCAGTTACGACAAGTATCTAAGACCGTTGTTTTTTTTCGTAAGGTCGAAATTGTAAAATACATTGTATTCCCAGTAAATAATTCCGCTCCACCATATATTATTAATATAAGTGCAATTCCAAAAAATAAAGAAGCACTTAAATAAGTTGCAGGTGAATTTACAACGTGAAAAAAATCCCCTAATTTAAAACATAATACTATAATAAATCCAATATAGATGCCGGCTAGTAATGCACGAACAAAATATTGTATTGGGTTTATATCTAATATTTGTTTCTTCTTTTGTGCAAGTTTTATAGCATCAGCTATCCCTTGTTCTAACATAAAATTACACACTCCTTTAGTTCATGGTTATTATAAATAATCCTAAGAATAAACTACATGTTTCAATATTCACTTTCAAGATTTTGTTCAATATTTCACAAAATAAACATACTCACTTTATAAAATGATTCAAATGATGTTCAATCTGCTATATTCACTAAATCCTAGAAGGTGCATAATACACGAATATACCTAGTCAATATAGAATAAAAGAATAATTAATCTGGTATAAAAAGTTTTAATTTATCATGTTTAGGAAAAGCACTCCATCTTAATTTTTACTTACTTGTATAGTGACCTATCAGGAAATTATTCGCATTTATACATAAAAAAACTTTAATTATAAGGTTACAGTGTGTTTGTATGCGTTATTCTTTAAAAATTGAAGAAATGCTACTAGCAGCAAACATATTCAACATTTTCCATCTGAAATATCTTAGTAACATTTTTAAAATTTCCTCTAACCTATGAGTTTAATGGGATCATCTTTGTATCTCATTACCCGAATAAAGATAATTTGTGACATATTTTAAAATAAACTATATATCAAGCAATCTGCTTTTTAAAATTGTTATAATATGAACGAACATCTTTGCTCAACACTTCACAATTGAAAGGAGAAATTGATATGAGAAAACGAAAACGCTTAGTAATAATCGGTAATAGTATATCTAGTTTACGCTGTATTGAAGAGATTTTAATACAAAATCCTAATATGTATAGCATTTCTATTTTCAGTGATGAACTCTATCCTCTCTACAATCAAATAAACACTATTTCATTACAATTAGATATTAAAAATAGAATACAAAAGCAATATAATTGGTACAAACAACATAATATTAAGCTTTTTACAAACGAAAAGGTAATAGAAATTGATCGTGAGGACGAGGTCATTGTTACAGATAAACGCCGTATTGTTTTCTACGATAAACTCATCATTGCAACAGGATCTACTGCTTTTATTTTTCCCGTTAAAGGACTGCAATTATTGGGAGTAAATAAACTTAGAACAACTGAAGAAATCCAATGTCTATTAAATATTAAGAAGCATGCAAAAAAAGCTATTATTATTGGTAATGGCATGCTCGGTCTAAAAATTGCACAAAAATTATTTGATTTTGGAATAGACGTCCACGTAGTTCATTTCAGTTCACACTTAATGGCAAAACAAGATATCTTGGCTTGTTCATTACTATGTAACAAGCTAAAAGCAAAAGGGATTCAATTTCTCATGGAAAAAAACACGGTTAAAATCCTAGGTACAGACTATGCAGAGGGGATCCAATTCGAAGATGGCACTATTAAAAAATACGATTTAATTGTAATACCTATTGGTAGGCGACCTAATACACATTTAGCAAAAAAAGCTGGCTTATATGTTAAACGTGGCATAGTTGTTAATAAGTATATGCAAACAAATGATAAATTAATTTATGCAATTGGTGAATGCACTGAACACAATGGTATTACATTAGGATTTCCAGCCCCCCTCCACGCACAAGCTACTGTATTAGCCGAGCATATAACAAATGTACAGACAAATACTCTTTTTGCATAATTTCTTAGTTAATTAAAACTAATTCTTTATAACTTTTATCTAAAAAACTCTTCTTAATAATTGTTTAAGAAGAGTTTTAAACCTTTGAAAACGTGTTAAAGAGAACACTGTAATATTGACACATTTGCAACCCCGTTACGTATTAAATTAAAGTATTAATTTAATTAAGGAGACATATTAAAATGCAACGACACAAAAGTATTTATCTATTAATTATTTTATGCACGGTATTATGTATAATAACTCTAGTCCATAAAGGTGAAAATAATAGCGTTAAAAATACAACATATGAGATGGATAAACTTGTTAAAATCGATGAAAAAAAACTATCTTCTAAAGAGAATAATCCTTTAGAAGTCCCTTTGATTTTACAAAATCCAGAATTAGAACGTGGATGCGAAGTTACAAGTTTAGCAATGCTTTTAAATTTTAACGGTCTATCCGTTAATAAATTAGAGTTAGCTGAAAATATTAAATATGTACCTTTTCAAAACAATGGATTGATGGGAAATATGGACGAAGGATTTGTTGGAGATATGTATGACATAGATATGCCTGGTTTAGGTGTGCATATTAAGCCGATTTTAGAGTTAGCCAAATTATACATATCAGAGAATTGTATTATAGACTTAACCGGAAGTAATCCTGAGGATTTATATAAAGCAATTGATAAAGAACACCCTGTTTGGATTTTAACAAACGCGAGCTTTCGCAAACTACCTGATTATGAATTTCGTACTTGGAAAACAAATATGGGTGAGAGACAGGTTACATACCGTCAACATAGTGTTTTACTAACTGGATACACCGATCAATATGTATACATTAATGATCCATTAGATACGGAAAAAAATAAAAGAATTGATAAGAAGGATTTTGAAGAAGCATGGGTTCAATTAGGCAGACAAGCCCTAACTATCATTCCTTAAAAAAACACAGAGCTATAAGATTTGAGATAAACTTTAAATTACTAATTTCTCATTATATAATTATTATATAATAATCCCTATTTTACACGAGAATCACTAACGTTATTTAATTATATAAAATTAAAGGACACACCTATACCATTGGAGTGGTACCTAAGGTGTGTCCCTCGCATAAATCAAAAATATAAGATAAAATAATTTGAAATTTATTTTTTAAGTTTGATGATAAGGCATGTGATATTTTGCGGCTCAAAAAATCCATACCTTATCAATTAAACCGATTGGTAACACATATTCCCTTTTTCGTGTTTTACTCATATATAATGATTTTAAGAATTCATATAATTAAAATACTTACTAATTTGTAATAACTCCTCTTTTATATTCTGAGAAAGGGGTCTTTTGTCAGAAACTGATAAGTCTTCTAATAGCTAACTGATTTTTTATTATTATTTTCTTATTTCCAACAGAGGCCATGAGCCCTAAACTTTCAAACTTATTCAATTTACGACTAATAGTCTCTCTTGTTACCCCCGCATAATTTGCCAATTCCTCTCGTGTCAATGGCAAGTTAATAAGTATTCCATCCTCTGTACTTTTGCCATATTTATCACAAAACTCCAATAGTATATGAGCAATTCTAACTTCAGGATTGTTTGTCGCTAAATTTTGCACTAAATTCTCTATCTTAGCTAAACGTTTTGTGACAACTTTTAACAACTTTAATGCAATACTTGGATTTCGTTCCATTATATAATCCATATTTTCTTTTTTTAGCATACAGATATGAGTATCTTCTATAGCATATGCACTAAAATTACTTTTTTCATCATAATTAAATATATTTAATTCACAAAAGGATTCACCACTTGTTAGTATATGCAATATTTGCTCTTTCCCTTGAAGAGTTAGTGTACATAGCTTTACTTGTCCACTATTAATAATAAATAATGTATCTGATTTATCTCCCTCAAGAATTAATGGCTGACCCTTTTTAAACTTCCTATGTTTTGTCATTGAAGCTATATTACTAATTTCCTCTTCGGAAAGGGTCTTAAAAATTAGTACTTTTCTTGGGCAAAGCTCTCTTGATTTTTTATGATTATCGTCCATATTTTCTCACCTTACTTTAACTATAGAATTAAAAATATAATGATATCCAAGGTTATTATAGACATTTTTATCAAATATTGCAGTGACCCCAATCACAACTATATGTTTATAAAGACAGTGATATACACTATCTTCATAAACATATTTTGAATATGGCATAGAAAAATAAGGCCCTGAGGAGAAAGGGTGGCGCCAGGGCCCTATAGAGTGTACCGAAAATGGCTGTATCGGTATAAGTATCTGCTACATAACTATTATAGGATTTTTCAAAGAATATTTCTGTGACCAGAATCACATTCAAAAATATAAAAAACAATGAGAATACTGTGCAGTATTCTCATTGTATTTTCCTTCTTATTCATCTAGTGGTGCAAAATGATTTTTATCTTCTCCGCACACAGGACAAACCCAGTCCTCTGGTAAATCTTCGAAACTTGTTCCTGGTTCTATATCCTCATCTGGATCCCCTACCTCTGGGTTATAAATATATCCACATGGTAAACAAATGTATTTTTTCATGATTTCCTCTCCTTTTTGTACAGCTTTATATTTTTTCTTTTAACTTGCTCATTATTTCACTTATGTTTGTATTTAATAAATCTATTCCTTCTAACGATACATGCTTTTCAATCGCAGATTTGTAAGGAATAGATGCCGCAACTCCTTCTAATGAAATCACACCGACTATTTTATTATCCTTAATAAATAACCTTGTATACTTCTCCTTACCGTCTTCTTCAACAATTGTTGTATCACATTGCTCTTCATTAACAACTCCAATTGAAAATAAAGATACATTGAATGCGTTAAAAATAGTAGTTGGAATTTCTTTTTTATAAATAGCAGTTTTAGAGACCATATTACTACCTGCTACTCTTCCTTGTTCCAAGGCAGTCCCCCATAAGCCTTCAATTTCATTATTTACTTCTGCAACATCTCCCGCAGCGTATACGGAGTCTATATTTGTTCTCATCTCCTCATCCACAACAATTCCTCTATTTAATTTAATAGCCGTATCATGTACAAGTTTAGTGTTCGGAGTAACGCCAATTGAGTAAACAATACTATCACAATTAATTTGAGAATTGTCGTTCATCTTTATGCCAGTTACAGATTCTTTCCCGAGAATAGAATCAATAGAAGTATTTAAATACACCTTTACTCCTTCCTTTTCAATTTTTCGTTTCAAGAGAAGCGAAGATTTTGTATCTAATTGTCTTCTCATTAATAAAGGAGCTACTTCTACAATGGATACCTTTTTACCAGCTTTCAGAATAGACCATGCTGTTTCTAAACCTTGTACACCCCCACCAATGGTCACAACACTTTCTTTGTCCTCTAAATGACCTTTAAGCTCATCTGCTTCTTTCATGTCCCTAATAGTAAAAATATTTTTTTTATTAATTCCATTTATCTCTAATCTTCTATTATTCGCTCCTGTACAAATTAATAGTTTATGATAAGAAAATACCGCTTCATTGGATGTAACAATAAATTGCTCATCTGTATTAATTTTTACCACCTTTGTATTTATAAAAACTGATATGTGATTATCTTGATACCACTTTTTCTTTTTAATTAACACTTTTTCACTGTGTAAATCTGAATACAGATCCTTTGATAATTTAATTCTTTTATAAGGTAGTAATGGCTCTTCACCAAAAATAAATATATTTGATCCTTTATCGTACTCTCTAATAGTTTTAGCGGCATTTACAGCAGCTACACCACTCCCAATAATAACAAAATTCTTTTCCATGTTTTCACCTCCATTTTTCTATTAAATAGAACTCAATAATAAATCTGTAACAAATGTTGTTGCATGTTGGATTTTCTTTACTTTCCCCTCATCTTTTGGAGAGAATCTAATCCGAATAGGAAATTCAACATGAGTCATACCTGTAGATTGGATAACTTTTGATGTGCTTTGTACATTCATATTTGTTTCATTGAGGTAATCTTGTATCACTTCAATTGCCTCTCCACTCCAACCATATGAACCGAATGAAGCTGCAATTTTTCCTTCTAGGTTCATTTCTGTCATTTCTTTTAAAATTTCTTCTAAATTACCAATCATATCTGCATATCTAGTTGAAGATCCTATGAAGACTGCATCTGCTTCTTGAATACTCTTTAAAACCTCTGATTTTTTTGATTTATCAGCGTTAAATACTGTTACATGAATATTATCTGCTTCTAAAGTTTCTTTAATAATATTTGCCACTTTTTTTGTATTATTTTTAATTGTTGTATATACAATTGTTACTTTCTTATCTTGATTCGTATCTCTACTCATATCCGCATATAATTTAATATACTTCTGTATATCCTGACGTAAAATGTAGCCATGAGATGGTGCAATCATTTGTACATCCAAATCTTTTAGAGCTTCTATTAATGTTCTTACATATCTTCTATGTGGATGGATAATGGCATTATAATAACCAATAAAGTCTTCCGTAATATCTACATTCGCTTTATCACTGAAAATCTCGTCATTTGCTATATGAGTACTAAAAATATCACAAGGAAATAAAATTTTATCCTCTACACAGTAGGTAATCATTGTTTCTTCAGTATGAAGATATGGTGTTTCTTTAAATTTTAATGTTTTTCCACCAATATCTAATGTATCACCGTCTTTTACTATTAAAAACTTTCGATTATGCAGCTTATACATCTCTTGTATTTCTGGTACTGCAATTTCTGTACATACAATCGTTGCATTAGTAGCTCTTGATGCTAATGCTGTCAATCCCCCTGAATGGTCGGGCTCTGTATGATTCACTACGATATACTGAATTTCTTGTGGATCAATTAATTTACTTAATGATTCTACAAATTCTCTTCCAAACTCTATATCAACTGTATCAATCACTGTTGGTTTTTCCGTTTTTAGCAAGTACGCGTTATAAGTTGTTCCTTTTGCTAAGATTAAACGATGAAATGGAACTTCTCTATTATCAACTTTTCCTACCCAATATATATCTTTAGTTAACTGAATTTCTTTGCACATATAACTCAATTCCTCCTCAATCAGATTCGATTTACCACTGAATTATATAAACTTTTTTATAATTAAAAGAGGACTAGAATCACATTTTAAAAAAATTAATAAAAAAACACCTGAGTAACAGCTTTCTACTCAGGTGTTTTTAAAATTTATTTTGTTGCTACAATTACTAATGCCGGACCATCAAGTGAATATATTTTTTTATCAAAATTAGCGTAAGTTTCTACTGACTCAAATCCACAATCTATTAATATGGGAAGTAATTGTTTTTTTGTAATTGGATATAACTCTATACTATTTGAGAATTCTTCACCACATGTATTTAATGTTACAGTAAATAGCACCTTTGTTCTCTCTATTGCATAATCTCGTTTGAATGAGAAATGTTCTTTCTTAATTACTGGAAATATGAAATTTTTTTGATTTAATACTTTTTCATAGTTTACAATTTGAACTATGAACTTTCCATTTTTCTTAAGTTTTTTAAAAGAGCTTTGAATAAAATCAGTAATTTCCTGTACATTGTCTAAATGAACCAACGTATTTCCAATACAATAAATACCATCAAATATCCCAGGTACATCGTCTATTTGCTGCATTCTAAGTGTATTTACAAAAAGTCTTCCCCTATGGGTTATAGCCTTCTCAGAAATTTTATCAGCCATTTTCTTCTCTGGTTCCATCGCAGTTACAATCATTCCTTTTTCAACTAATGCATTAGCCACATTCCCTGTTGCCGCACCTACATCAATTACGGAGTCCCCCTCTTGTAAATAAGAAGCAATAAAATTCACTTGTTTTTCATTTTCCGGAAAAATTTCATCATAATACGGCATTAATTTTTGGTAAAAAGTCATTATTTATACACTCCTTTCTACATACAGTATTGAAGAAAACATTAATACAATATTAAAGATAAATAAATTTATATATAAATATAATATAAACAATATAAATCATTATTAGTCTTTACGAGATAAAATATTTAAATACTATTATTGTTGTAATAAAAACGTAAATAGCATTTATACTCTCTAAAATCCCCACCTTTAAGATTGAAATATTCCTTCCATACAGTACTATAGACCGTATCAAACTTGGGATAAAAATAATGGTAATCGTTGGTGATAAAATAAGCGTAACAATCACAAGTAATAAATGGTACCACCATGACAGAATGCGATACGTTGGATTCTTTTTTTCACGTATCATTGTTTTTACATAAAACGTACTTCCTATAAAATATAAAAATGTTATAGTCGCTATTATCAATATATTTTTATCGACTGTTTTCATTGTGAAGTAATAACTTATAATGCCCCCTATACAAAACAAAAGAATTGCACATACATCATTTAATAAGGCTCGTTCATTTTTTTTGCTAGAAAAATAAATGTTTATACAAAAAAACGGGAGCATAATAATAGAAAAGTAAACTATACGCCATTCATAACTAAGAGCAATAGCTGTACATATACAAGCCTCACCAAAGTAAAGAAAAAAATAATATAAATAATACTTCTTTCGCGGCTGTTTTACATACATTAATAAGGGATATGTAGCTAAATACACAAAAAACCACGCTAACAAAAGAGGTATATAATACCATGTCCATTTACCAGTTAAAATACCTAAAACAAATGGAATAAGCAGCATTCCCCAGGCTCCATGCTGCTTTGGAATAATTAACTTCATTCTTCCACACCTCACATTTAATTTTTTATCAAAATGTTACGTAAGAATGATAAGAATTAGCATGTATATCATTAAATTTATAGATAAAAAACTTTACCAGTGAGAGAATCCCCCCACTGGTAATCATACTCCACCAATTTAGGGAATACCCATCCCAAATAGTAAAATATAATGAATTTCTCATACTCACTCTTCTCTTATAAGATAAACCATGTTTTAAAAAAATACTGTGAGTGAAATCACTGCATTTTATTTTTATACCTTTTATTTTATAAAATAAAACATTGTTCAGTGTGTTTTTACTCTCTATTCATATCCTCACTCTTTGAACCTAAAACAAAATAATTGAATCATTCTATATCTTTTTATTTTTTATGAGCAAGGTAATACGATAAACTTCTAGATTTAGTCTCTTCTAAACAGAAAAGATTACATACTCCATTTATTAGTACCATTGCAGAAATTCACTGTATATAGTATTATTTATCGATGTTAGATACTATATATTGAGCAGGAGTGAATTTTATGAACAACTCAGACAATGTAAAACAGCAAAAAAATACTTTATGGACAACTTTTGATAAAATTATAAACAGTAACGATCAAGACTTAATGCAAGAAAATGCAAATGTTGATGGTCGATCTCCAATGGGAATGATGGGAACATTTGCATCAGAGAGCGCAAAACTTTATGTAAGGGAACATTTGCTTTCTAAACAAGTAAAACAAGCTATTAATCAAAATATTTTATACCCACACGATTTAGATTTTTATGCAACAGGAACAACCACTTGTTCACAAATTCCTTTAGCACAATTGCTGAAAAAAGGGTTCCACACTGGACATGGCCATATGAGACAACCACAAGATATTAAAAGTGCATTAGCACTCTCGTCTATTATTCTTCAAGCTAATCAAAATATGCAGCATGGTGGGCAATCTCTTGCCATGTTTGATATAGATTTAGCACCATATGTGAGGAAAACATTTGAAAAAAATAAGAAAAAGTTAAAAGACTATCCGCTAACAAAGGAACAAATCGAAGTGTTTGCATGGAAAGAAACAGAAAACGATACATATCAAGCATGTGAAGCATTTATTCATAATTCCAATAGTATGCATAGCCGTGGTGGTGGACAAGTTCCGTTTATTTCAATTAATTACGGAACAGATACATCAAAGGAAGGAAGGCTATTAATTAAACAATTACTACAGGCAACACAAGCGGGATTAGGAAAAAGTGAAACTCCTATTTTCCCCATTCAAATTTTCAAGTTAAAAAAAGGTGTGAATTTTGAAGAAAAAGATCCAAATTATGATTTATTTGAACTTGCATTAGAAACAACAGCAAAGCGATTGTTCCCTAACTTTTCATTTTTAGATGCGCCATTTAATGCAGCGTATTATAATGGGCACCCAGAAAGTGAAGTATGTTATATGGGTTGTCGTACTCGTGTGATGTCTAATATTCATGGTGAGGAGACAGCAATTGGCAGGGGAAATCTATCATTTACCTCTATTAATCTAGTAAAATTGGCTTTAATAAATGATTCAAAAGAGGGATTTTTCGAATCGTTAAATCATTATATCAAACTTAGCATTCGTCAATTGCTAGAAAGATATTCATATCAATGCACAAAAAAGGCAAGAGACTTTCAATTCCTATATTCACAAGGGATTTGGCGCAATGGAGAAAAACTACAACCGGAAGACTCAGTTACTGAGATTTTAAAGCAAGGAACATTGAGCCTTGGTTTTATTGGACTTGCGGAATGCTTGGTTGCCTTAACAGGAAAACACCATGGGGAAGATAAAGATTCATGGCAACTTGGAAAAGAAATTGTTACCTTTATGAGAAATAAGATGGACCAAGCAACAGAAGAACATTGCTTGAATTTCACTTTAATTGCAACTCCTGCCGAGGGACTATCAGGGAAGTTTATCAAAAAGGATTGTGCTGAGTTTGGAACTATTACAGGTGTAACCGATCATGATTACTATACAAATTCATTTCATATTCCAGTTTATTATCCTATTCAAGCAATTAATAAAATACGTTTAGAAGGACCGTTTCATGCTCTTTGTAACGGTGGTCATATTACGTATATTGAACTAGATGGGGCGGCAGCGCATAATCAAATGGCTTTAAAACAAATTGTTCAAGCAATGGCACAGTATGAAGTAGGATATGGTTCAATTAATCACCCAGTGGATCGTTGTAAATGTTGTGACTATAATGGAGTGATTGAAAATGAGTGCCCTAGCTGTGGAAATATAGAAGATCATCATATTGAAAGAATTCGCCGTATTACTGGATATCTTGTAGGGGACATGTCAAAATGGAACAATGCAAAGCGTAGTGAAGAAGCAGATCGTGTGAAACATAAATGAAGGTAATGAATATTATTCATGATAGTGTAGTAGATGGTGAAGGGTTACGGACAGTTGTGTTTTTTGCCGGTTGTCCGCATCATTGTTTAGGTTGCCATAACCCCAAATCATGGAATCTTTATAATGGTACCGAGATGAGTGTGAAAGATATTATAAAAGAAATTTCCACAAATCCTCTAACTGATGTAACATTTTCAGGTGGTGACCCATTTTTTCAAGCTATCGAGGTCAAAGAAGTTGCAAAGGCAGTAAAAAGTTTAAACAAAAATCTTTGGATTTACACTGGTTATACACTAGAAGAGATACAAAACTCACAAAACAAAGATATGATTGAGCTGTTACATTATGGAGATGTTTTAGTTGATGGAAGATTTGAAATCGAAAAAAGAGATTTGACACTTCCATTTCGCGGAAGCTCAAATCAACGTATTATACGACTAAAATAAATATAATTTCCTTGCTCTTTTTCGATTATTAGTCATTACTAATCCAATATTTATGAGCAGAAAGCATCTGCTCATAAATATTGGAAATATACAATAAAAAATTTATAAAAAGGGCCATGCTCAATTCTTACACTTTTTTTGCAATGCTTTTGGAACATATACACAAAAAGGTTCGCTTTCCATGTAATCCCCCGTAATCGCAAATGCCCTAGAACGAGATCCCCCACAAACATATCGAAACTCACAAACACCGCATTTTCCTTTATAATTGTCTGGATTACGAAGGCTTTGAAAAATAGGAGAGTTTCGATAAATTTCAGCTATCGGTTTTGATTTAATATTCCCGGTTTTAATTGGCAATAACCCACTTGGGTATACATCTCCAATATGAGAAATAAATACAACTCCATTTCCATCGTTCACTCCTTTTGGAGCGCGTCCAAATCCATTAATTCCGTCCATCATCCCTTCCATTAGTACATCTCTATATTGAATAATTTGATCGATTTTTTTAATCCCTTTCATTTTTTCTTGAAGAACAACGCGTCTATAGTGCTGAGCAGCTGTGGTTTTTATATCAAAAGAAACCGTTCTGCTAAGCTGGTATAGCCAGCGGAACACTCTTTCATGTTGAATTGGTGAAATCATATCTTCCTCTTTACCACGTCCTGTTGGGACTAAGAAAAATACACTCCACAACACACAACCTAATTCTTCTACTAAAATTGCCATATCTTTAAGTACACTCAAATTATAATTAGAAACAACTGTATTAATTTGAATAGGGATGTTTAATTCGTTTAAATGATGAATTGCATCCATTGTTAATTTAAATGATCCCTCTGTTCCTCTAAAATGATCGTGTACTTCAGCTGTTGGTCCATCTATACTAAATGCCCATCTAGCAATCCCAACCTCTTTTGCTTTTTTAATCGCTTCTTTAGTAACCTTTGGAGTAGCACTGGGCGTCATAGAAACCCGAATACCTTTCTTCACCGCGTATTCCGCAATATCATATATATCCGAACGCATTAATGGATCCCCACCAGTAAAAACAAGCATCGGATTATCCATTTCATAAATATCATCAATTAGTTTTTTTCCTTCTTCTAATGTTAACTCAAAAGGATCACGATAATGCTGTGCTTCAGCACGACAATGTAGACATTTTAATTTACATGCTCTTGTTAACTCCCATATTACAATAAATGGGTTTTTATTATAATCACGATTTGTCAAAAAGAAAGCCTCCCATCAACTTACATACTATATTGTAAAATTATATGTTCATTTATGTTGTGAGTTTTATCACGCATAAGTTTTTAGCAATTAAAAATCCCTCACCAAAATAGATCAAATTAAGATAAAAAAGCACTCCCCTATAAGTAGGAGAGCGCTTTTTATTTTAAAAATATCTTAAAAATTTATATTTTATATTTTTTTTATATAAATTTTATTTATTTATTATTTCTATTAGATTTCATCAAATCATCTAGTAATAAATCTAATTCTCTACTATAACAAATTACCTTTTCATGAGTGAATCCATACTGCTTAACAAGCGATATTAATTCCTCTTTTTTTTCAATTACTTGATTTAACTTCTTATAATTAGACATAGCTTTTGTACACTCCCATCTTACCTACATACAGGTCATCTAGGCAGCATTTTTGTTAGATGTTCTATTTAAAACAATGCTGTTTATAATATATATTTCCCCTTAACACCCATATACAATATATTTACAAATATCAAATACAAAATCTATGAACTTAAAAAGTTATACCTACTTAACTTATTACACACCTTTATATGTTTGTTTATATACTTCTTTTAATTCTGAAATCAATGGAAGTTTCGGATTTGCTGGTGTACATTGATCTTCAAATGCTCTTTCCGATAAGACATCCACAACATTGTCAAATGCTTCTTGTTTTACTCCTTGTCCTGCAATACTCATATTAATATTTAATTCTTTTCCAAGGCTGATAATTGCTTGCACAAGAGATTCTACCCCTTCTTCTACTGTACTTGCTGGTAGCCCCAATGTTCTTGCAATATATGCATAACGTTCATCTGCCACAAAATGCTCATATTTTGGGAACAATGCATGTTTTCTCGGCTTAATGGCATTATAGCGAATTACATGTGGCATTAAGATTGCGTTAGCGCGTCCATGTGGAATGTGAAATTCTGGCCCAAGCTTATGCGCCAAACTGTGATTAATACCAAGAAATGCATTTGCAAAAGCCATACCTGCAATTGCAGAAGCATTATGCATTTTTTCACGTGCTTCTTCATCATTTCCGTTTTTATATGCTCGCGGTAAATATTTAAATACTAGATCAATGGCTTTTAAGGCCAATCCATCTGTATAGTCATTTGCCATAATAGACACGTATGCTTCAATTGCATGTGTTAACACATCCATTCCAGTGTCTGCTGTTACATGAGGTGGCACTGTCATTACAAACTGTGGATCAATAATCGCTACATCTGGTGTTAATTCATAATCAGCAAGTGGATATTTTATATTATTTTTTTTATCTGTAATAACCGCGAATGGTGTCACTTCTGACCCTGTTCCTGATGTTGTTGGAATCGCAACAAATTGTGCTTTTTGCCCTAATGTTGGAAACTTACATGTACGTTTTCTAATATCTAAAAACTTTTGTTTGATTCCAAAGAATGTTGTTTCTGGATATTCATAAAATAGCCACATTCCTTTTGCTGCATCCATTGCTGAACCTCCGCCCAATGCAATAATTACATCAGGTTTGAAGCTTCTCATCATCTCAGCACCCTTGAATACTGTTTCATCTGATGGATCTGGTTCTACCTCTGAGAAAACACCTACTTTTACATCATTTAAATGCTGTTGTAAGTAATGTGTAACTGTGTCCACATATCCCAGGTCTACCATTCCTGGATCCGTTACAATGAATGCTCGTGAAATGTTTGGCATCTTAGCTAAATATTGTGTCGCATGTTTTTCAAAAAAAACCTTAGGTGGTAATTTGAACCATTGCATATTATTTTTTCTAGTCGCCAAACGCTTTACATTTATTAAATGTGTAGCTGTTACGTTTTGGGAAACAGAATTCTTACCATATGATCCACAACCTAATGTTAAAGATGGAATAAATGCGTTATATATATCACCAATCCCACCTTGTGCTGACGGTGAATTTACAATAAGACGACAAGCTTTCATTCTTAAACCAAATTGTTTTTGTACTTCTTTATTTGTAGAATGAATAACTGCTGAATGCCCTAAGCCACCCAAATTTAACATTTCTTCACAGTATTTAAATCCTTCTTCTCGTGAATTTGCTTTGATACAAGCTAATACTGGGCTCAATTTTTCACGTGATAGTGGATATTCTGCACCCACTCCCTTAATTTCAGCTACAAGTATTTTTGTATCTTCTGGTACCTTAATGCCTACTAATGAAGCAATATAATGTGCTGATTTCCCAACAATATCACTATTTACTGCACATGTATTTTCATTAATAACAAGCTTCTCTAATTTTATTCTCTCTTCTTCTGTAACAAAATAACAATTGTTGTCTTGCATTTCTGTTTTTACACTATTATAGATTTCCTTATCTACAATGATTGCTTGTTCAGAAGCACAAATCATACCATTATCAAATGTTTTTGATAAAATTAAATCATTTACAGCTCGTTTTACATGTGCTGATTTCTCTAAATAACAAGGTACATTCCCAGGTCCTACTCCTAAGGCCGGTTTCCCTGTAGAGTATGCTGATTTCACCATTCCAGCACCTCCGGTTGCAAGAACAAGTGCAACCCGCTCATGGTTCATTAATCTTTTTGTTGCCTCAACAGAAGGTTTTTCAATCCATTGAATGCAATTTTTCGGTGCCCCTGCCTTAATTGCAGCATCTCTTAAAATTTTAGCCGCTGCAACAGAGCATCGCTGAGCAGATGGATGAAAAGCAAAAATAATTGGATTTCTTGTTTTCATTGCAATAATTGCTTTAAACATAGTTGTTGAAGTAGGATTCGTTACTGGTGTCACACCAGCAACTACACCTACTGGTTCGGCAATTTCAATGACTTCTTCATGTGGATCTTCATGAATAATTCCTACAGTCTTATCTTTTTTTATGCTATGCCAAATATATTCAGTCGCAAATATATTTTTTGTACATTTATCCTCATACACACCTCGACCAGTTTCCTCTACCGCCATTTTTGCTAATGGCATATGTTGATCTAATCCAGATAGTGCCATTTCATGAACAATATGATCTACTTGCTCTTGCGTATAAGATTCCATTGCTTTTAGTGCTTCTTTTCCATTTTCAACTAAAGTATTAACAACTTCTTGTACATCATTTTCATCTTTAATTACTACGTTGACCATTGCTTGTACTTCTTTTTCATCTGTCTTTTTTGTCATATTAAAGCCTCCAGATCACTATAAAAATAGATTTAAAATGTTGGAACTTATTGTTTTCATCTTGCCTATTAAGTAAAGTCTTAAAACATGTGAAGTATTTCACAAGTAATGATATGAAATTTTCAACTACTCCCACTATACATGAAATGACTATTTTTTATTGTGTATTTTTTGTGAAGTATTTCACAAATATTTATAATAATTCTAATCAATAATTACTTATTTACACCATCAATATATACAATTACATTCTCAGTTGTATTATTTCTCAATTCAATGTACACTTCAGCATTAAAATACAATATTTGTTGATGCCTTAATATCTCAATTTCATTATCAATTATAACCATTGTTTCACCGAAAACTGCATAGATACATATATCCTTGTTCAAATATTTTGGTATGACAACATTACCTGACGGATTAATGAAAAAAAATGATGGGAATGTATTTTCAGTTTTATTAATAATTGTTTTGAATACATCATCATTTAATCCCATAGGTGTTACATTTTTTAGTTGCATAAATATCACTCCTATTCATGTATAAAAAATTTAATAAAGTATAATAAATTTATACTCTATTTTTACAAACTTATAGCTAGGATCTTGACTTTGCCTATAAGTTTATAACTATTAATTTCCTAAAGCAATAGTAATTCATCTTCTTGTAAAGGACTATTAATTTGTTATAGTATGTAAATCTCTTTGTTGTGATAACTCTACTAAAGAAGACACTTAACACTTATATGTAATTTATCTAGTAGTATTTTATGTGTATAGTAGTTAGAAATTTTTATTAATAAATTTTGAAAACATTAGTATATATAATATAAATTATTTTTTATTTAAAAATATTTTGTTTGTCCCCATCCTCTCTAAAATATTCCCCCTTTTCTTAAAATCTTATATAAATATATATCTTATATATATTAAAAATATAAAGATAAAACTTTTATAGGTTCATAAAATATAGAATAAAGCCTGCTATGACAATGTTTTTAACATACCCTACTGTAAAAAATCATAAATGGTATGTAATGGGAGTGTAAAAATAGACTTTGTTGTACCATCCTTTCTACATAAAATCATAAAATAATATCACTATTCCTACATAAAAAATGAAGAAAAATAATTCATTGATAAGTATATTTATTCAACCGTAAATAAGAAGATATTCTCGATAGTTGTCCCCAATTTGTAGTTATTTGTACACAATCTATACACAAGGATCATAATTTAATCCACTTAATTCAGTTATTCATATTTAATCACATAAAACTTGATGAATTTTAGTAGATTTACTTATAGAACCTTTATATAGCAACAATAGTATGATATTTTTATTCACAAATGATACTTTTTATAAACATATCTACTAAAAATTTAATTTTTCTTATGATTTTATGTAGAGTAAAATCTCTATTTATATAGGTATTGGATACCTATTCAAGTTACTATTGTGGAAATTAAGAAGGATGAATAACTTTTATTGTATAGAAGTGCATAAAAAAAGACTCTATTTTCAATAGAATCTTTTAGAAAAGTATATAAATGTATCTAATAGAAAGATTTTGAATGATAGAGCCAACACGAATAGCCCTCTACTTTGATTTTTTTTCAAATATAGAGAGCTGAAAATGATTACATTTCTTCCATTACTTTTAATACCTGTTCAGTTGATGTTACTTGAATTCCAGTACGTATCAGCTTTTCCAAGGCACGTATAAAGGTAATTAAATTTATGCTATCAGGTACTTCAATTACCCTTAGCTTTTCTTTTGGTAATTTATCTATCTTTTCAATGAACAATTCACGTACATCGCTAGGAATAAAGCGTTCCTTATGTCCTTTTATTTTTAGAAGTTCACGCATTTCTATTTCTAAAGCCATATAAGCATTTAGATTTGCACCTTGTTCATAAGCGTATTTTCTAAATAATGTTTCTTCTTGATATCTTAGATAATTACGATGGTAAGATTCCTCTGTAACAGGTACGGCAAATTTGTTCTTTAATAACTCAAATGTTTTACGGAACAGTTTCTTGATGCTTCGGCGAGAGTACATAGAGAAATGCAATCCGAAATCAAATATAGCTTGTTCTTTTTGTTTTGCGGGTACGTGCTGTGTAATAAGAGGATAAACCCCTTCTTTAGCTGCGGTATCAAGAATATGATACTGTGATGTTTGATTCAATAATTTTTTCAGTGTATATACTAACTTACTTGGATATTTTTCAGTGCGATCAATCATGTCACGCAAACTATGTATTACACTACGGATTTGTCGATGACAGGTATTTTTAAGTACATGAATAAATTTATTCATGTCTCGTGTAAATTCCCCAATATGCATTTCTTGTAGTGTAGATTCAATAAATCGGGCTTTACGGGCATACGTAACCTTTGGAGTAAAAGGATCACGATACTGTAGTTCGCCTGATTCTTTTCCACATAAGAAGTCTGAATGAATAGATAAAAATAAAGTCGTGTATTTTTTCTTGTTTTGAACCCCTTTTTGTAGTTTACAGATTTTGAATAGTGGAGTTCCTGTACAAGGCAATACAGTCGTTAGTTCTTTCATAACTGCACGAATTTGATGTGGATACTTCTTATGTAGAAAGCGGTACATCCCACCAAAGTGAGTCTTATTACCTCTTTCATCCTGTTTGTCTAAAGAACGTTTTAATGTAGTTTCTCTATGCTGTTGCATAGCAATATCTAAGAATAGCTTCTTAGATGCTATTGAAAGTTCAAAGAAAGCCTTTGTAAAGACTACAGGACTAATGTAAACATAAGGATTTGCTTTTTCTGTTTCTTCATTCATAAAATGAGTTATTTTAATTGTGTATCGACTATCTAATTCATTTTCAATCGTAATAATGTTATGTAGGCTTAATTTTCTTAATGCAATATAGAATTGAGAATGCTGTATACATGCCAATTCTTCTTTGTATTGCTTATAGTCTTCCCAAAGCATATGTACTGTTACGTTTGGAATAATACCATTTGTATAGCATTTTTTATGTAGATAAAGGAATACTTCAAGATCTGCATTTGTAATACCGTACAATCTATGTTTTCTTCCCATTGTCTTTGAAATAGTATGACGTGAAAAAGATGGCTTTGCCTGTGCAACAAATCCATCGATATCCGCAATACGTTCTTCATACGACATTTGATTAATAATATCTTCAAGGTATGTATCTTTATAGCTATAGTATTTTCCTTCCAATGCATCAACAAGTGCTTGCCAAGATTTTAATGTAACGATAACCGCATTAGTAGATTGTCCATTTAGACTACGTTGATTACGAATAACAAATGATTTGCTCATCTTTTTCACCTCCTATACAAATTAAAATATACATATCCGTACAATATAAAATATACCGATTTTAATTATAGCAAATCAAAATTCGATGAAATGGGCCCCTTTAAGAGCAAACATGAAAAAATGAAATGTACGTTAATCCCTTTCATATCAAGGGGTTTCGGGTTTTGTTCTATTTTTTTTATGGACATGATATCACTATGGATTTTCATGTTCCGAATAAACAAGAAAATGAGTTATAAACTGCTAATAAACGTTGTTCTAATAGGATTGGAAGCTTATTTTCACAAAAATATAAGGGACATGATAGGGCTGTGTATTTTCATATTTCTATTTATTAAAATTCACATGAAAATCGTTAATAAACATTGATGTTAAAGGGATTTATATGAAATTTGGCATTTATAAAAGGAACATGATACCGCTAGGAGTGATTCATCTTTTCAGATAGAAAGGGACATGATACCGCTATAAATTTTCATGTTTTATAATCCCCTGAAATCTGAGAAGATGTGGTATAAATGTATGGTATATAAGGGATTTAAGAGGATTTATGAAACACGAAAGGGACATGATACCGCTATAAATTTTCTTGTTTCATACCTTGAATATAGAAGAAACCCTTTTGTATCAAGGATAGAAAAGATTATGAAAAAATATATAGTTTAATTTCATGAAACATTTTAGGCTGGATTTTTTTCATGTTTTAATCAAAAGGGACATGATACCGCTATAAATTTTCACTTTGTATGCAAAATTTAATGAGTTTTACCATATATACAGCGAAACTGTTAAAACATGAATACCTAGCTTTTTCATGTTTATTCAAAAGGGACATGATATCGCAAAAGAATTTCATGTTTCAGCTAATCCCTTGAAAAATATTGGTTTTCATATAACGTCTTACCTTTTCCAAATGGATACAGTCTTGTATAATCAGTAAAAGAGGTGGTTATAAGCATACGTGCTAGATTATCACTAAAGGATGGTTGGATAGAACTTACTGTATTCTTTTTTATTTTCATGAATAGGAACATCATAAGGCTATATAGATTTAAGTTTAAATCATTCTCAATTGTAAATTAAATAAGGAGAAGGATGTATATGGATAATGTTCTACAATTGTTTAAAGATGCATTAGTAATATCAGCACCTATCTATAAACATAATGAACAATTGTGGTATAAATGGAATGCTTATTACTTAGAAGTTAAAGAAGATACTAGTAGGATCGTAACTTCGGACTATTTTTCCCCATCATTTTCAATGCTTGTACAGTGGCTTGAACAGCAACAAAAAAAGGGAATCTCCTCTTTGGAAATATTCACCAACATAGAAGCTTACCAAATTGAAATTGATGTGGCGATAGGATTATTTGTGGAGCAAGAGTTTTCAAGAGCTAACAATGAAACCGTGCAGGAACCAAAGGAATCTAATACAAGTTTAGAGCACGAGAATTACTATGAAGTGAATAATTCTGCGGTTTATTATAAATTAAGAGATGGTATAGCAAAGAATCAATTTGAAGAAGATGAAAATACAAAGTTGAAATCTTATCCAATTGAAACGAAAGATAGTAGTGGAGTTGCACAACTTTCTTCACATAAAGATGAAGATTTAAGATTAATAAATATTGAAGAAGCTGCTCGTTGGAATACATTGGTTGATGGTGTAATGAGTAATATGGATGATTTAACTGCTGACTGTTTAGATGCAATTACTATCCAATGGTTAAATGAGGCAAAGTCCCCTGATGAATTCATAGACTTTTCATATAATCAGGTATTAGAAATGTGTAGTATACCTAAAGCAAAGGCTAATAACACAGAATATTATCGAGCAGAAGATAAAATAAAGGTTGCCAAACGAATTGCTGCCTTAGCAAGTATTTTTATCTATTTAAATGATGATAATGAGGTAGTTGTATTAAATGATCGAGCTGAAGCAGGTAAACATTATGAAGTAAAGCGAGAAGTTATTAAAAGGCTTTTTGTATTAGATTCTGTGGTACTCTGGAGAGATACTAACACTAACGAATATATGGGGATAGAATCTTGCAGGATTAAGCCAGGGAGCTTCTTATCAAGTTATTTATATGGTTCTAGTAGTACAACGGCACTATTATCAAAAAAAGCGTTAGAATATAATAGTTATAGACATAAATATCATAAGAGATTGATTCGTTATTTAACTTGGCAATGGAGAATTCGTCAAATGTTCTCTAGCTTAAAAAGGCCTTACTCTATAGGAGGAGATAAGGGATTACTGGCTGTCATGGGTATAAATCAAAATCAAAAGCCAAATCGTATTCGTGAACAGTTAGAAAATGTTCTTATTGATTTAGAGAAGGAAAAGGTAATATCACATTGGGAGTACAGTGAAGATTTAAAAGAGGAAATGTTAACAAAGAAGAATTGGTTTAAGAACTATTATGCTCAGTTAGGTATAATAATTTTACCGCCGAAAGAATTAATGAATTCAATAGAAAAAATAGTGAAGAAAAAAACAGTAGAGATCATACAAGAAGAGTCTCCTGTGAAAATAGAAAATAACACTTTAGATGTTGATGAGTATGAAAATTCAATTAGAGAAAAAATATCATACTTCCATATGAATAAAAATATTACAATGCGAGAACTTTCAAAAGAAATAGGTATATCACAACCTACCCTTTCTAGGTTTTATAATAAGAAAACAAAACGCCTTTCAGGCACGGCTAAAGATAAATTAAATCAGTGGTACAAAAGACAAATTATTATTGATAAGATGTAGAAAAAGCTTAAATTTATGATAAAAAGAGTCCCTATTTTAGGGACTCTTTTTATCATGGATTTATAACGCTAGTTACCAAATAAATTGGCCGTATCCAGATCTTCATATTCATCTTTTAGTACTGCTTTTTCAGTTGTTGATTCATTTTCTATATGTGTATCTTTAGAAGTAGAATTCTTTTCAGTAGATGAGATTATTCTATTTGAATCGGCTATCTCTTCTTCATTTGCTTGGCTTTCTTTTTGAATAGTAAGGTTTGAATTATTTAAAAGTATACGCTTAACATCATTTAAAAAGTCTTTATCTTGAAGTAAAATTTCTTTTTGCATTTGTTGTTGTATCTTATAATCAGCCACGTCTTGTAATCCGTGTTTATCAATAAAATAGCAAACAAGTTTATACAAAGAATCGGCTATATTGCTTTGTGACTCGAACCATTTAAAGAATTCTTCATTCTCAATCTTCTTGAGGTTCCAGAAGAAGGATTCTCTTTTTTTGTCGGACATACTATTTCACCTTTTTTCGAGAAAGAATTTTCTTGATAATTTGCATCCCCTTAGCATTCATATCTACAGCGTATTTCTCTGGAATCCACAATAAGTACATTCCAACTCGCTCACAATACTCTAATAATTGATTATATAATTCATCTTTAAAAGTAATACTTCCCCCACCATACACACATAAAACTTCAGCTTCACTGGCTGTATTGTTTACATATTTTTCATCTGTATCTTCTAGGATTAGTTCAGCTTGTTCCACTTTTGTAATATTAAAGTGGGTTGTTGCCTCTTCATGGTATTTATGATCTATATCTTGAAGAATTTGAGAGAATTGTTGGCGTTTAATGTTTGTGCCACGTTCTTGATTTAATAATTTTACAGCTTCTTCTGTAGCATGACCGACACCACGTCTTTCACCGCTACAAGCATCAATTACTGGGTTCACGCCAACTGTATAGATATACTCAGTTGTTCCATCCCCAATATCAGAATGTAGAATCTTTTTGTTTTTAAAGAAAGAGCCGTCAATTTTTTTGATTTCAAGTTTTTTTGCATATAGTTTAGTGAAATCAGTAAACATCTCCTCTTCCCCTTCAAGAATTGCAAATAACGGAGGAACACCCTCTTGTGTAATGTTTGCACTATTAAATGTTAAGCTAACCGTTACCTGCTCTTCTCCTACATAAACCACTACAACATGATTTGAATTAGTAAAACGCTGTTCTAAATGTTTAGCGTTTACGGGTGTCCATTGGCTTGCTGGGATAGCTGAAATAAGGTCGACAGTCACATTGATTGATTGTGGTAATTCTTCTGTGCGTTCCCATTCAAGTTGAACTGATTTGTTTGCAATTAATCCTAGCATATTAATTAGAGGTAAATCATCATTGTATTTTTGACCTACTTTAATGTTCATGTTTTTAGGATTTTTCCCTGTTAACATCGCTCGATTACCAATGAAATACATTCCGGATCTTCGAATTGATTTACTAGCAATATTTACGAACATATTATCTACTAAATTAACTACGTTTTTTTGGATGTTTGTCTCAGTAACATTAGGCATTGAGTAAACACTTTGATATACATTTTTCATTTTTATGTATTCACCATTGATGTAACCTTTAAATGAATCGTTCCCAATATCACCTTCTATGTCTATATGAAGAGTTTTGCCTTTTAAACTTGCCATTATACATCACCTCTATGAAATTTATTTCTAATTTATATCTAATAAATATATTATAACCTATAAAACCTTTAACAACAAGGTTTTTATAAAATTCATGAATAAAAAATATAATTTAAATATAAAATAGATATAAAATAAATATAAATTAGATAATAAATCGAGATGGATTGGGTTATTTCGGGATATTTCTGATCCTTTGTATTTTTAGATATATATTAGATATCTTTTAAATATCAATAAAATATAAAAGGCGTTATTGGTGGGAGGAATACGTTTGTCGAAGATGCCTTTTAAAATATCATGTTGCTTCTATGGTTTACGGATAGACTATTGATGATATATTTTGGGAACCCAAGGGATATCTAGTGGAATGAGGTATACATTTTAATCAGGAGGAAGAAAATTAGAAAGCAAGTAAGATTAATTACAAATATGACTTATACATACTTGAATAGTTAAAATGATTAGCTGAATAAACGTTATAAAGGTGTTATTCCGGTGTTTGATATTATGTGAACGCTAGGCGTTATTAATGCGTTAAACCCCTTTATATCAAAGATTTCAATGTTTTTTATAAACAAATAGCTGATAAAAGAAATGAGATTGGAAGATTAGATGTTTTTTGGTGTAGTAACGCATTGAAAGACGGTTTTAAACTGAGATCTTTACTATATAAGTTTGTTTTTGGCTATTTTGATGATAACTATAACTAAAAGACTAAAAAAGTAGTATGCAAATTAACCCTATACATATCAAGTTACAATATGTATTTTGTTGTATATGTTCTATTTGTATCTGCAGCACTCCTTTAAAAGAATAGAGAATCTATGAAATTTGATTTGAATATAAAATTGAACAGGATTAATTACAGATTCATATATATTTGCTAAACAAACGTTATTATGGTGTTTATCTGGCGAACTTAGCAGATGAACACTAGGCGTTTTTAAAGCGTTAAACATTGTAATAGCAACATTTAAAGGTGGTTTTAAAGAGAAAATGGTTTACGTAATGATAAAACCTATAAATTTATTTTTCGAGCTCAATAATAAAAAAAGTAGTTTATATAGGCTGTAAAGAATTTCAATTGAAGTATTTCTATATAAAAAATCACATAGATATCAAAGTAGTCTCTACATACATACTTAAATCATAGTGGCAATATAAAGCTATGTTGAAAAGGTGTTTTTTAGGAGGTTCATTGGTAACATACTTTGAAAAATAAAACTACTTTCTGAAGCAACTAATATAATATGATTTGGGATTGGATATATATCTAGGGTGTTAATCGGTTTACATACTTTTACTGTTTATAGTAGGAATGTAGTAAGTGATCCTCCGTGAACGCATAGCGTTCACGGAGGATCACAGGAATGCTGGCTTAAAGTTTAAAAGTAAGATATTTAAATAGATAATGAATAACCTTCAGTGCTCTTGTTTTATTTTTGAAATTAACTCTAAATTTTTGTGGTAAGACATCAAATTTTTTAACCAAAATTATATATTTAAGTTTCTTAAGTTACATTAAATACAATAGTTTTATTATATGAACGTTTTAGAAGTGTTATTTAGGCGTTGTTATTTTGTAATGGGGCCTACTTGAATCAATTTTTAGTTGCATATTTACATATTAATTAATTCGATGTTTTTGATGGATAGAGCAGAAGCTTCGGTAAAGAGATAATATGAGTGTAATTTAAAAGAATCTTCTTTTTTATATAAGGAGATTCAAGATAGAAATCTTAGTCCGGAGAGAAGTACGATGGATATAAGCATATGTTTTTTGAAATGAATTACTCTAGTTCAAACAAAATAAAATTCTACAAAAGAAACAAACGAACGGAAATATGGTTATAATAGATGATCAAACAAAAATATCTATAATCTATAGTGGAACGCTGTTTGTAAAGCCTATGAATTAGTACGACTGTTAGATGATACATAAAAGAATTAATGAAAATTGGTACTTCTGTTGAGAATGATGTGGGATTAGGAATTAAAGAAGTCTTTTTATTTATAAAAAAGCTAAATTTGTTCCAACAGTAGAAACTAGCTAATAAAAACAAAACGTATTCTTTTCAGAAGAACGAATGATACTTTGAACTGGCATATGTAGTCTAAAGAAGGCAATAATTTTTTGATGTATCTTAGATGTAATTTCAATAACGTTGGAGTCGAAGGCAAAATGTAATGAGGAGAAAGTTATAGTTATATCTAATCGCATACTTTAGGCATTTATTTTAGAGGTTTTACGAATGAATTTTTCATTATTATGGCATATTCTATAATAGATATATTAATCAAGGATTAACTAAAAAAATAAATCAATTCATTTCTAGCTTTACAATATAATTATAAAGAAATAGAAAAATTTTATAATGGGATTTATGAGTGTAACGAAAGTTACTATCACACATTGAGGGTTTCATGAACGTTATAAAAACGGTCATGAAACCCTCAGAAAATATTTTTAACACTACTAACAATTTTTTGTATAGGATGTATTTAATATGAGAATACTATTTATGTGAAACTGTGACCTCTTAACAATATTGCGATCTATTTAATATATGAGATTACTGTTTTATCCTGTTTTTCATAATTTCGTCAAGTATGGGACGATAGTTTACAATTGCAATGAGTTTTCTGCAACCAACATCCTATCTTAAGAATTCATAAAAAGCAATATCTACAATTATATGATAACAAGCCAAGCATTTTGGCTTACGTCAATTGGCATACACCTACCACGTTCACATTTTTGAGGAAATAGTTCTTTGTCAGAGATTGATAAAATTTATGCAATAATTTTGAGAATGCTACTTTTAAGCAACTATGCTTTTAAATGATGTTACCAAATCGAAGATGTTATAAATTTAAATTATTAATCCTAACTATAATCTATAAAGGTTAAGTGAATATTTTAAGGTATCGGGATTCTTGGAGAATCTAAACGTTATCAAAGTGTTATTTTAGTGTTTATTTTCACGTGAACGCTATCCGTTATTTTACCGACTAATCCCTTAACTACAACGTTAGGAGTTATTTAAAGAGTGTTACACCTAACAGATGTATGAATAAATAAAATAAGGATTCATATGATGTTTTGTTCCATTTGAATGATAAAAATAAAATATATCTATACATAAATTAGTATTCTATATATTATTTAATTCTTATAATATAATATATTTTATAACTAGTACTAAATGTTATAAAAACAATTTCAACTAAATGAAGTAAAAATATATCGTATTAAATTCTTTAAACAGGGATCAACTTGCAAGAAGCAAAGCATAATCTTCCAAGGGCTTATTTCAAGAAATCCACTAATTTTAGCTGTGTTATAGATGTTCATGAGAGTTTCATTCTTATAACACACATTATGATAAAGGTATTAACACAAGTTTAAATCATGAGAAGGAAGTATTTTATTTATAAAGTATATGAATTACGAGAATAGCCACCTAACAAATAAGAAATGGAGTGTCTTTTTATTTAATAATCTTGCATCTCCAAACATCCTTACAGGCTGTTTGAGGCGCAAGATGTTTAATACTGTAGGAATAAAAAAATGAACGCTTACGAAACGTTAATTTAACGATTCGTAAAACGTGAACGCATAGCGTTCACGAGGAATTCGGCACATTAACATTATACGTTTAGATATATTTATATCTAAACGTATAATGTGGCTTTAGGATAGATATGTCTTATTTAACAGTGTTGATAACGCGTATAAATTAGTAATAATGAACGCTGCGATGGTATGGTGCTTTTTTATCATTACAAATCTTAAGATGTATCCTAAGTTAATGTTAAGCTTAATATAACAAATACAATCTGATAAATTTATTAAAGTAGGCTGGAGATATATGAAGTATCTTTGGAATCCATAAGGCAGGACAAAGGGATAAGTAGTTGTGATTATGCTAAAATCTTTTTAACTTAAGTGTTATTGAGTGTTTTTTATGTGAACACTACCCGTTTTTTTTGCGTTTATCTCTTTAATATCAATATCCTGAGTTGTTTAAAGGATACAATATATGCTAAAGCAATATATAAAATCTGATAGGGTGTATCAATTAATAGTCCATAATAAAGCTGGATGTTTCTATGTTGTACTAATTAATGAACGTTATAATAACGACCCTGACTATGCTATATATGTCATAAAGTATTTTAAGCAAGTGGTATGAAATAAAGTAGTTGCTAAATTAAAAATAGTTGATGTTAGTAGACTATGTTCGAAGTATGATTACGGAAATATAGACATTAATTGGCGTGTTCTTCCTGTGGTACATATCTTATTAGCAAAGTTTTAAATTATAAGAGCGATAAGAATCGTCTAAAAGGCCTAGGAGCTATGTGATAGCGGCCTAACAAATTAAAGAATGGAAAATTTTCTTTGTTTAGTGTTTTGAACTTGAAACGATCTGTAAGGATATTAGATGGCAAGTATTTTAATACAATAAAAAAACGCTATGAGCGCTTACAAAACGTTAATTTAACGTTTTGTAAATAATGAACGCTATGCGTTCATTAGAGATTCAGTGCATAAATATAGTAGTTTTCCTTTAAGGACGACATAATGTAACTTTAGAAGTAAAAGATATGGCCTTTAATAATAGCGTTTATAACGCATAGGATTTAATAATAATGAATGCTGTGATTGATGACATTTATATGAAAAAATTTAGTCTGGCAAAATGAATTAAAGAAGACTAGAAAAAACATGGAGTTTCCTATACAGGTTTATTATGTGGTTAAGAAATTAGAGGAGTTGTCAATCTTACCTAAAAATTGACAAAGTAAACACTTAACTAATTTTAGGAAATAGGATTAACATGTTTTTATTAGCGATATAAAGAGTTTTTTGAATCCATAAGAAAGGTCCAATAAGATATGTTAAGAAAAATATATTGGACAACTGAGTACCTAGTATCCTTGAGGTAATGGATACCTAAGTACAGAAGCCAAACGGTTTCTAATTCAGTAGGCTATCCCAATAGTTCTTATGTTTAGCTTCATTTCTAAGATTGAGCGCTGTGTTACGATCTCTATCATGACGTGTGTCACAATAAGGATAGTCCTACTCACGAATGTTTAAATTTTTAGCATCTATGTTTTTATAGCTGCAATTGGAACATAATTGACTAGAAGCAAATGTTTTAGATATCACAACTAATTGTTCACTACACCACTTTACTTTATATTTCAACATTGTTTGAAATTGTGACCAAGACATGTCACTAATCGCTTTTACAAGCTTTCTATTTTTGAGCATACCACTGAATTATAAGTATTCTTTACCAATGACATGATGCTTTTTGATGATTTTAGTAGAAAGTTTATGTAATTAATCAACCCTTATAATAGCATCATGTATCACAGGCTATTTATTCTAGTTAGGATTAGTAACACAAGTTGTAAAAAACTACACTCTTCGAAATTTAACAAGAAAAAACGTATCATAGAAATTTTTTTTACAAAACTACATATTCGTGTTGTAAGGATGAGCAAAAAAAAAAGCGGTAGCTACCACTTTTTTTTTTTGCTCAATTAGATATATTTGATAAAAAACGTATATCTGATTTAATTTAAATTAAATAAACGTTGAATGAACGTTTTTTTGGTGTTATCTTGCTGTTCTTGGCGATCTTCATTTAATAGTTCAATTGCTTTATCCAGTTTTTCTTGTAATAACTGAATCTGTAGATCTTTGTCTTCTTTTTCTGAGCGTTCCTGTAATAACAATTTAATGATATCTTGGTTTTGTTGTACAATTTTATCTTGTTGCTCAAGCATGTGAGAAAATTTTTCTTGAATCATCAAAATATCAGTTTCTGAACGTTTTCTGAGCGTTACTTGAACTTCATTTTCCTCATGAACGCTATCCGTTTTCTGAGCGTTCTCTTCAGTATTTTCCATGCTTTCCATACTTCTTGTTGCAGCTTCTTCTAGTTTCCAGTTTTGATTTAAGTATTCTTTCATTTGCTTTAAGATATCTATATCATTCTCATAGTAAATTCGTTGATTACGCTCATTTCTTTCAAATATATATTCCATTTTTTCTAGTTCAATTGACCATCTGCGAAGTGTATTGGTGTTTATATCTAGTTGTTTTGCTACTTCTTGTGCAAAATATCCATATTCCAAACTTCACACCTCCATTATTTGTATGTTAGATATTGATTCGTTCTTGAAAAGATCTTTCCTTTAAGAGTAGAAATTTTTATAGGCAGCCATCTAATCATTTGTACTCATATCAGTTTGTTTGTATACATACTTATATATTAAGTCAGTATATACATCTAGCGTTAATGTTTTTTCAATAATGAACGCTATTCGTTCTAATAGCGTTCATTGTTGGAAGTGAACAAGTATTTATACAACATTAATGTACATAGGAAACTATTTTAAAACTAACTATTAATATTAGAAGTTTGTTGCTGATATAAGAATTTTACTAGATATTTGCAATAGAATCAAAGCTTTCATTAATAGAATTAGCAATTAAGTAAGGTTTTTATAGTACATATGCCTAAAAAGCAAATAAAAAGCTTTATTTATATGTGAACGCTATGCGTTAAAGTAGCGTTTTATTGTTGTATGAAAGCATGTATAGATATTGTTTGAATTTTTAAAAGATGCTGATATTATTTGTTGGATTTTGAATCTCGAACAGGGTTATTTTTATAAGTGAAAAGTAATGAGGATATTGGGAGATGAAATATATTAATTAAATATTAAATAATCATAGCTAAAAAACTTAATTTGAGGTTTCATTTGTATTAGTATGGACCAGATTTCTGAATAATATACATTATAAATTTGATATGAAATGTAGATGTGTATAGGAAGATGAAAAGGGGGGCAATAAATCTAGACGTTTATTAATTTTACTAGTAATTAGGGTGAAGGATTTCAAGAGTCGTTAAAAGTAATAGAACAGATGCTAGAACAAAATGTAGATTGTACTATAGTTGAAGAGGGGGACGAAGACACTTGTATAATGAAATCAGTTGTTAAGACAATTCGTGAAATAAGTTATTATACCTTTTAAAGAGTGAAATCAATGAGTACGAAGATTTTAAAGAACATAGGTAATTTAGAAAAAGCTAATTCAATATTATTGAATAATTTTGATGAATAACAAAAGCCAGTGTAGTTATATAATCAATAGAATCATATTTTAATCGATTGTTTAAAATATGATTCTATTGATTATATAAAAAGTTAGGGAATCTTTTAGAAAATATGCTAAGCCTCCCTAAAAAGTTGCAAATAGATGCAAAGTACTATATTTAATAAATCTTGTTTTAGAAATTAAAATAAATAAAAACATTAGAATTAATATTTGGGCCATAATGGTTATTGTATCAAGGTATTGGAGATTTTTACTTAGTAAATTTCTAAGTAAATAGTTTAGTAAATAATAATTGAATATACTGTATTCATAAGGTTTAAATTTTATAGTTGAATTAAAAAGAAAAAACTATAGTACATAGAAAATATATATGATTTATGAGTTGTTTAATTGAAGACCAACAAGTTTATAAAGAACTATAGGAAGACATTACAAATAGCCTTGCTGTATATTTTTTTTTCAGCAAGGCTATTTGTAATTGGATTTTTTTGATTTTAATCGTGTTCTTCTAGAAAATTATAGAAAACAAATGTATGACTATTAGTTGTATCTAAGAGTGAGCTTGTATTTTGTGCATTACGTTTTCTACGTTCTTGCTTCTGTTTAGATTTTTGATTAAACATTTTTATGAAATGTGCAGGATTACTGTTTTCAGCTTTATTAAACTGGAACCATTGCACACATTCTTCAAAATCCCATCTTGTGTAGCGATCAATATCCGGTGGCAATCTTAAAGCAATTGTATACGCATCATTTTCAGATAGGTATGTTAGCTCTTGACTCAAAATGTAGTAATACGCTCTTTTCTGATCTTCACTCAAATAATCATTTAATTCTTGTAATCTATTATTTTTTCCTTGTTTCTCATGATTGACAGCAGGTTTTGATTGCTCTTCAATGCTGAAAAAATCTAAGGAAGGTGAAGGTTTAAAATTGTTTTTTTGCATAAATTCAAGATTTGTTACATCAGAGTTTTTACTAATTTTGTTCTTTAAAAATCTAGTAAAAGTAGCACAAACATCAATTGCTACAGCCCATTTTATCTTGAAATATTCAACGATTTTTAAATAATTATTATGCATTGTTAAGATGTAAACAGAGGGGGCAATCTTTCCGTGCCGTCTTACCTTTATTTGTTGACATACTCCTAAATCTTGCAGCCAATTAAAAATGTAATTAATAATAGGTTTTGAAATTCCAGATTTTTTACTAATGTGTTCTTGTCTAACTTGACTATAACCTTCTTGTACTAAATAAGATAAAACAGTCTCTAAAGCTTCGTATTTCCTCTTGGTAAGATAATCTTTAGTGGTAGCACCTTCACACTCTAGGACAACACTATCAATATAAGAAGTTATTTTCTTGATTGCTTGATTGATAGCTCCAGAAGTTTTGGATAAGTGATGGATGTGGGGACTTAGTTCCGCTTTTGCTCGACTAAGCAAAAAGTTTCGCAACAACACTGAAAAACCCTCCTATTTTTTCCACCGTAAATAAAAAGGAAGAACAGAGGTTTTATATTCACATTGTATATGCATTATGATATAATTTTAATATCAAGTATGATATTAAAGAAAAACACATATATTTATAGTGTGAATTAAAACCCTATCTTAGAAGTTTTTAATTGGTTCCGGTCGCCAAACTAGAAGCCAATTAAAAACTGGGCGGTGGGGTTTTATTTTTTTGTTTTCTAAAAACCTTTCGTTCATAGGTAATTTATTTTCATTTTACAATTGTATGTACATAATATCAACACTCTAAGTTCATATTTGAAGAATAGGTACAAAATATAGAAATATGTCATATTTTTTTCGCTTAAATATCAGAATATTCACTTAACAATTGAGCAAGAAAGTGTATCTAGGTACTGTGGTATAATTTTCTTACTTATATGTACGTTTCTGGATATTCGCGAAAAAAGACGAGGTGAAAATACATGAAGAAGTTATCTAGGGAAATCGATAATTATTTATCTTCTAAAAACAAAACATATACTGATCTTGCAAAAGAAATTGGAGTTGCTAAATCTACTATTTCTAATTGGATTAACAGGGATAAAGAAATATCTGTATATACATTTGCAAAAATTTCCTATGTCGTTTTTGCAAATGATAAAGATAAACAAGAACAAAAAATAATTGATTATTTAGGTACTTTAGAGGATAGATTAAACATAAATGTTAAAGTTGCATTTGCCCTTGCTCATTTGAACGATCACGTATTATTAATTGAATATCTCGCTGGAATATGTAAAGAGAGTAAGGATTTAGAAATGAGACGATTTGCAGATATATTTAATTTATATATTGATCGTTTGAAAGGTAAAAATGTCAGAGAAGTGTACTTGAATATCCAAAAAGCTAGAAATTCTAATGCGGATGTAGAAATCTTTTGTGATATACTCAGTATGTTAATTCTTTGTGATTTAGGGGATTTTGGACTAATGCAAGGGTATAAGGAAAGAGTCGAGAAGAATATTAGAGATGATAAATTAGTAACCAATACTTTCTTAAAGAGTTTATACGGATTTTGGGTAAAAGAACTTTGGAGTTATTCAATATTAAGAAAAAATAACTCTCTACAATTTGTAATAGAAAATGGTGAATTAAGAACATATAAGGATATTGATTTCTTCCCTGTTATGAAAGCTTTGTTGAACATTAGGAGTGGAGAAAACTTTATGTTTTCTGATTATAAAAAATCTTTAAAATTCTTTTTAGAAGCGTTAAATGTATTGAAAGGCGCCAAAGGTAGTTTAAAATATAATATAGCTCTAAATGATATTAACTTCATTAGAATCTTTTGGTGGAAAGATCTAAATAAAATTGATTTCGATAGATTACACCCAGCTGAATACGCTTTGTTTTTAATTAAAAAGGGAAAATATCAACAAGCAATAAATATACTTGAAGAAATTAGATCAAAAAGAAAGATGTTAACACCACTTCAAACGTGTTACTTGGGAATGGCTAAACAAGATATACATTTAATTAAACAGTCTATAGATATGTTTAAAGTAAATAATGATTTTCTGTATGTAAAATTTGCTGAAGTAATATATGACGAATATACAGAAAATATAATTTAGTTGTCAAGGGATGGTGAAAAATGGTGAAAAAGTTATATTTATTAATAGTAGCCGCTATACTGTTATTAACCTTAGTGAATAGTTCACTAGGTAAAATGGAAACACAACAGTACTCCCAAAAAGCTAAAAGTTCTGGGAATCAGTATATGGTGTATAGAATGATGGTCGATCCCGGCGGTGGTGGATAATTTTTTCATATTTTATTTAAAATATATATTTTTACAAAAGACATCGTTTTGAACGGTGTCTTTTGTGATTTTATAAACTGTTTTATAAATCCCTAGACAGGGAATTATGAAATTTATGTATTATTTTTCACAATATAAAAGCAAAAATGGGAGGGGCAACAATGGGGAAAATGGGATTAAGCGTAAATGAATTATTGGAGATTGTGAAAACAATTGATTTACAAACTTTTAGTGAAATTGTGGAGTTATGTGCGAGCTATGAACAAGAGGAATAGGAGATTCCCTATTCCTCTTGTTCAACTTGTGCTTTTAATTGGCTAGCATATTTTAATAATTCTTCTTCAATACGAGGTTTATGTTTATCTGGTACACTCATGTATCGTTCATAGAGTAATCTGGCTAAACGCTCAACTGGATCTTCACCTTTAATACTTTTTAAGAGATCTTCATCTGGAATTTCTTTTTTTAATAAAGAAGAGACACTGACATTTAAATAAGTAGCAATTTCCTCTAATTTATTTAAGCGTGGGGTTTTTTCTCCGGTTTCCCAACTAGATACAGTTCTATATGTAGTATTTAAATCTTCGGCCATTTCTTTTCGGCTTACTCCTTTTATTGCCCTTAATTTTTTTATATTTTTCCCAACAATATTTTTATCGATTGTCATTTTATTTATCACTCCAATTTTATAATTTTGCATAGTAACATAAGATTTACGTAAATTATCAACACTAAAAGTGTTAATAACGAGAACTTATGGTGTTGACTTTAGGCTCAAAGACTAATAAACTGTATATAGGGGGTGAGACACTTGACAGTTTTAAGAGAATTTCGTGAATCAAAAGGTTATACGATTAATGAGGTTTCAAAAGGTTCTAAAATTCCAGTAAGTACATTGTATGATGTTGAGTCGGGTAGAAAGGGTTTAATTTGTAGTCGGGCAAAAAGTATATCGGATTTTTTGGGAGAACCAGTCGAAAAGCTTTTTTTTGCAACATATTATCGAGCAAAGTTGGAATGAATTATTTTCATGAAAAATAATTATACATTTATATTGTAAATGAACAATCTATAAAAGGTACAATTTTATAAATATTTTTTAAAATATATCCTCTGAGTTCATTAAGCATACAGTGAAGGAATAGAAGGAATCGACACCACAACCACAAAAACCAGAGCAAGCAGAAGCACCGCAACCACAGGTACCGGAACAACCAAAAGTAACCGAAAAACCTGTCATTCCACAACTAGAGAAACCACAACAGATTGTTATGAAACCACAACTAGAACAAACGCCAAAGAAAATTGAAACGTATCTTCCGACAACAGGCGGTAAAGCCGAAAATCCATACATAAAATGGATTGGTCTTGCATGTGTCGTACTGGGCTTAATTGGAGCTGTATTTGCAGTAAGAAACCGTAAGAAAGCTCAATCTTAATATGAAAGAATATGAAGCTCATTTTAGCGAAATTGATGAAAATCCGTTAGGCTTTGCTATTGGATGTCGAAATGCATATATACTCGTTATTCCCATTTGGATCGTTGTTTTTTGGATAGGGAGCAAGATATAAGAAACCGAGAGGGAGATGATATGAGATGTCAGAAATCTACGTCGGTAAAATGAAAAAAATAGGGAAACTTGGGGAAGACGATATGCAGCGCAAGAGTGCTTGGTTGTCTGAAGAATTGATGCAAGCAATTTCTATCGCTCAAACTGTAATAAAACCAATAAAAAAGCATGATTATTGTATAGAACACGCTACAAAATTATTGGCGGGAAGTATTTTGTATCTGAATCAACGACATAAAAATTTGTATTACTTAGATGTGAAAAAAGCTATTGAGTTCACAGAAAAATTATATGAAAGTGAGGCAAACTTGGTAGAAGTAGTAAATTCGCTTGAGAAGGAGCATCCAGCTTATTGTATCTTCCATGAGTTAGGTTTTTATTCAGAAGAAACAAGGGATACGATAATTGTTACATTGCTATACAATCTAGAAAAATATCAGCGTGAAAAATTAAATCCAGAGAGAGAGTATTTTTGGTTTCAGTAGTAATCATAAGAGGAAAATGAAGTAGGAAGGAGTGCAACGCATGTTAGGCGTATCCAAGAAGTATACAAAGGTGATTAGAGCGTTGAAAGAACTGAATGAAGGGGAAAAGGTTGCAGGTGTCATAAAAGCTCGTTTTGGAGCTTATAAAACGGTCATAGAAGGTGTAAAAGAAAACGCCAACGATTTTATTTTCATTTTTGATCCAAAAGGTATCTTTTATGAAGACACCCATCACGAAAAACGAAAACAGGGGTATCACATCATCAAACATGATTTATTAACTGGTTATGAAATGCTACAAATGGATCTAAAACAAAAATCCGTTGTGTACATCAGTGTAGAAACGGAAACGAGTACGTATCAAGAGAGAGGGGAAGCATTATCAAATTTTCTTCAATATCTAACAGAGTGCAAGAATATAAGACCGATTCACCTGGTATTTCATCAATATGATTTGTACCCAATCCCTCATATGGAGCAGTTTTTGAAAGAAAGCGCAACATACCACATTCAGCATTCAATCGTAGTTGAATCTCAATCCGCATTACAACACATATACGGAAAAGAGGCAGCACAACGCATCATAACCTCGTATAACACAACAATCCTAGCATGATATGAAGCACTCATTCACTATTTCATCCTATCTAGATGGCTAGAAAACTAGACAAGGGAGAAGCGACTTTCTCCCTTCTTTATCAAAAATAGGAGGCGTTCATATGGGAAAAGAAAAAAGACTCACATTTTATGATATTGCGGCATCACAAGCTCATAGTGTTAAAACTTTTGATGGAAAAACATACGAACTGAAAGGTACCATCGCAATTGAAAATAGCACAGGAAGCATTGAAAAGGTGGCTCAAATTTATTATCAAGTGCGCTCGGTTAGAGATGAACATCAAAACTTAATTGCTAAACGAAAAAATAAACATGCGGAATTAGTAGCTGTCAAACAAAAATGTAAATAAAAAAAGCGATTTTGAAGTGTGCTGAGAACATAGCACAAAGTAAGTTGTTCTTTGACAATTTAGATATATATTGTGTATCTCTTCCTTTCAGTAATGATGTAGAAAGGTGAAATATACAATATATATGCGTGCCTCCCTTCGAAAGGTCACTAGAGGGGTTAGGTATACGATTATCGTTGGGTGAGTAAGATCGTAAAACTCATCTGTGACCACTGGGAAATGCAGTGTATCAAAGACCTGTTTGTGTCAGTACTCGTGAGGAATATCCCATTTTGACATTCTGAAGAAGCGAGGAACATCACAACAGTAGATACATAAGGTTCTACGTTCACGCCAAAATACGTAGTGCGGTATTGGGCATATAGAAGCTAGGTCGGGATTAGTCTCTATACGCATGCCAATACAGGGTTCATCATTCCAGCCATAAATGATATTTCCATTTTCTATCTCACTTTTCTTTAAATGTTATAAAATAAAGACAGATGTTGGAGTTTAAAAGTGTCTCATCACACTTCAAAATCGCTTATAAAAATATGACATAGGGAGGAACACATATGGGTCGTAAAGGGTGGATCATTTCCGCTGTTGTTGGACTGTTAATTGCAATTGGTATTGGTTCAACATTTGTCTTTAGTTCGGGAAAAGGGGAAGTAATGGAACTTAGTCCGTTAGAAATGAAGAAGTTCATGAGTGAGGATGGCACAGGTTTTGTTATGTTAAATTCTAATATGAGACATAGTAATGATTGGATTTTTCTTGTAAAGAATATAGCTGAAAAGGAAAAGATTCAAGTAAGAGGATTGAATGAAAATCGCGAGGACATTCCAGGTTCAAGTAATCCTCATGATTGGGGCTTATCACAACGAAGGGACTCTCTCGCTTATTATGAAAAAGGAAAACTGAAAAAAGATATTGATTTTTCTAAGTTTAAAGAGTCCGAACTTGAAAAAGAAGTTACCTATTTTGTCCAAAATTGCAAAGAACAATATCAGAAGTAATCACATAATCATTGAAAGGTGGTGATATAGTGGCGATTTCACAAAGGGAATTAAAAAAAGAAAAAGATATGGTAGCAAACCTATTAAGAGCCAATGGTCAGGATTATAACCATTGGCTTCATTTACATCATCAGAAATACATCGAAAAAAACCAAGATTTAGTAATGAAAGCTTTACAAGCTTATAAGGCAACACCAACAGAAGAAAAAGAAGGCAGCAAGTCGAATGATACAAGTCAGCTTAGTAATGTATAAGCATTTAAAAATGAAAAGGGAGTGAATATATATGTCAATGTTGGAAACAGTATCTCAAATGTTAGTGTTGGGTGATGCGATGGATGGTCTAATTAATACGGGGAATTCATTTATTACATGGATGCAAAGAGGGGCATTAGTTAGTACAGCAATTGTTTTTTGTTTTGGAGCTTACCTGTTAATATGGGGTGGTGAACGAGGAAGACATAAATGTGTATGGTGGTTTATTGGTGGGGCAGTCGGACTCGTGATTGTAATGGGATGTCAATACTTAGCGGAAAGCGTAAATACTAATGTTAAATTTGGTCAAATCTTGTTCCCGTTTCTTTGGGTGAAATAGTGAACAAATATAAATAAGGCAATGAGGGAGCTATGCAAAGGGTATGGCTTTTTTTGTTGCCTTTTTTTCATGGAATTTTAGTTTTATTAAGCAATCGGGGTGTTAATTATGAGATTACCAAGTGTATTGGAGAGCGTTTCGGTTATTGGCAATATACAACCGATTATGACAGTACCAACAACATAAGGGCTGTTAAGAGTTTTGACATTCTTCATCGTTATTTGGGTATTGATTGCTGTTTTTTGTATCTATCATAAGTACGCAACCAATAAAGCTGAAAATAGTAATTCAAGAGATCAGTCGAAGTGAATTTAAATTAAACGGAAGAAAGGAGAAGCCATGTTTGTCATTTTTAAGAGTAGCAATGGAACAGAAATTGAGTCGGGTAAGCAATATTCGTTTCATGAAGCTTATATCTTAACGAAGCGATTAGAACGAGTTTATAGAGAGGCAGGGCGGCAAGAACATATTGATTTCGATTTGTTAGATGGTCATTCTAATGAAATTTATAACGGTACACTATCACTTGGTTCGAGATATGCAGATCACATTTTTGATCACATTTCTAAAAAAATGAATGTGATGCAATTAGATCCGGAACAAGAGGAACAAAAAAAGGAGCTGTTAGAAGCGTTAGAAAGGGAAATCAATGATTCTCCTTTTCATGAAGAATATGAATTTCAAGAAGAATTATCAGTAAGGAAGGAAGATACCTCTTCTAGTCCATCGAATGAAATAGAGCCACAAGTAAAGCCTGGAAAGGAAAATAGAAAAGGATTTAAGATTATTGCGAGTGTTATAGGGAGCATGGTGTTGATTGGGGCTGGTGCCATATTTGCCTTTAAGTTATTCTCTTCCGAACCAGTTTCGAGTGCAAATGCGGGTTCTGAACAATATGTAGTAAAGGGATTACAACAGGCAGCCATTCAACAGTATGGAGAAGCCGTTAAATACTTCGATAAGGTCAATTACACAGAATTAGATAAAGATAGTCAGAAGGCAGTTCTATTTACTTATTTATTAAATGGAAAGGCAAATAAGGCATTACAATATGAACCGAAATTTGCAGAAAGCGTGGTTGCTTATTTTATTGGGATAGACAACATGAATAAAATCAATGAAATTGATGTCAAAAATGATGTAATCGACTTTGAAAAGGCAGCACTGAATAAGAAATATGAGGAAGTAATTAAGCTTAAAGGGAAAGTCAATATGGACGGTAGACGTGAAAAACTCATTGTTGAAGCTTTTGTAAATCTAAAAAAATATGAAGATTGTTATTCTTTTGCCAAAACGCAAGGACATAAAAACATAATGAAAGAGGTCAAAGAATTAGAGAAACGAGATATTCAACAATCTACGATAAGTGAAGAGGAAAAGAAAGCTAAGATTGAAAAAATTGATAAAGATTTACAGAATATCTAAGGGGGAGAGAATAACATGCCTTTAAATTATGAGAATCTGTACAAAAAAATGGGAATTGTTTTTCTTGGTGGTTCATTGATATTAAGTACGACAGGTTGCAGTTGGTTTGGAAGTAAGGAATCATCAAAAAGTAAAACAGCTATTACAAAAAAAGTAGATAAGAATAAGCTGGATGAAAAGAAAGAGAATCTGAACAAACAAGATTTCGCAGCAATTACAGAGAATGCAATTCAAAGTAAAGATAATGAAGTTGCTTATGTTCTCGAAGAGCTTGATAAATCGAAAATTAATTTTAAAGAAAAATCTATTGTAAGTAATCTTCAAAATGGGGATGAAACCACTTCCCGTGTTCTAGCACTCTTTGATAAAGAAACCACAGATAAAACACTTCAAGATACAACAAAAGATAATGTGATTGCAGCTATTACAGATAATAAGCCACAAGTCACCGTAAATGGAGATCATTTTGCATTCGGCGATCAAACTATTGATTCTTCAGTAGCAAGTATAGGGGATATTCTTCCACCAGAGAAGAAACCAGATGTAGTTGTGAACCCACCAATTATAACGGAGGGTGAGAATAGTAATACGGAAAATGCAGGGACAGAAAAACCAACAAATCCAGAGAAACCGACAGAACCGGAAAAACCAACAGATCCAGGTAAACCAACAAATCCAGGTAAACCAACAGAACCAGAAAAACCAACAGATCCAGGTAAACCAATAGAACCAGAGAAGCCAACAGATCCAGGTAAACCAACAGAACCAGAGAAGCCAACAGATCCAGAAAAACCAACAGATTCAGGTAAACCAACAGAACCAGAGAAACCAACAGAACCAGAGAAACCAACAGAACCAGAGAAGCCAACAGATCCAGAAAAACCAACAGATCCAGGTAAACCAACAGAACCAGAGAAACCAACAGAACCAGAGAAGCCGGCAGAACCGGAAAAACCAACAGAACCAGAGAAGCCGACAGAACCGGAAAAACCAACAGAACCAGAGAAACCAACAGAACCGGAAAAACCAACAAATCCAGAAAAGCCAGTTCTGAAACAAAATGAAAAGATGGTAGCGAGTAAATAAAGAAAAACCAACTGATATTGTCAAAAAGGGTACTCATAAAAAGAGTACCTTTTTAATTTGAAGCTAGATTGAACAGAGGTGATACTTTGATATGTATAGTGAAAAAATATCAATCAAATATAAATTAGCTGAAAAAGAAGTACTCATTCCATTGAGTGCTTTTTTGTTTGTTGGAATGTTTTTAATTGCTAATTTTTTACTCAACTTATCTTTAGAGCTGATAGAAACAACATTTAGTGATTTATTACACCCAAAACCATTTCATATGGAGGTAGGATTTCTTTTTCAGATGCCCATTGCAGAACATCCAGTTTACTACTTGCTTGTTTTCCTTGTAGTGATTGGAACTATAGCGAGAACAGTGTACAAATTGAAATCTTCCTTTAAAAACTTAAATAATCATCAGAAAGGTTCTAGTCGTTTTACAACAGTTGAAGAGTTGAAAAAGCAATACCGAGCTGTACCAGATCGAGAGGAATCATTTAAAGGTGGCGGTGGTGTTGTTATCTCACGATTAGGTGACAAGGTATTTATTGATGATAGTCCGGTAAATAATTTAATCATTGGTACAACACGCTCTGGTAAAGGGGAAACCTATGTATTTCCTACAATTGATGTCTATTCTAGAGCGGAACATAAACCATCTTTAATTTTTAACGATCCAAAGGGTGAGCTCTTCAGTGCATCGAAAGAAACGTTGGAAGAACGAGGGTATCACATTGAAGTTTTGAATTTATTAACCCCACTTGATTCTATGAGTTATAACTTATTGCAGCTTGTCAAAGATGCCTATAAAGATGGAGATTATTCAACCGCACAGGCATTATGTAAAACACTCTCACACACTTTGTATTACAACCCAACTGTAAAAGATCCTTTTTGGCAACAGTGCGCTATGAGCTTGTGTAACGCCATGATATTAGCCGTTACAGATAAATGCATTGCGGAAGGCACAGAAGAAAAGATCACAATGTATGCAGTTGCAAATATGTTATCAGAACTTGGTTCAAAAGAGGTAATCGTAGATCCGGAAGCAGATCCACAAAATGCATTAGATTTATACTTTGAAGGCTTACCAGCGGATAGCGTTGCGAAGATGCAATATGCAACCTCAAACTTTTCAAAAGGAACGACACGAGGTGGGATTTTCACTCAAACAATGAACGGACTTTCTATTTTTACATTTGATGAAATCGCTAAAATGACAGCAAAAAATAGTGTGGACTTAAAACGTGTCGGTTTTGGAAAAACGATAAAAGGAAAAGTGAAACCTAGAAAACGAGTAGACATTGTATTTCCAGATGGCTCAAAGGAGTCTATCAAGGCAGATATTACAGGACGTTTTGCATTAGATTTCAAACAAGTAATACAAGTTGGAGATACCATTCAATGTAACGAAAAAGAAAACTCTCAAACAAAAACATCTATTACTATTACAAAAATAGATGAAAAAACGGGTCATACAGAATTTAAAGTGGTAGAAGAAAATGAAGATATGAAAATAACAAAAGTGGATTATTTCGATAAGCCAGTCGCTATTTTTATGATTACACCAGACTTTGATTCTTCGAACCATGTGATTGCTTCTATTTTTGTAAGGCAGCTTTATTTTATATTGGCAAAGGGTGCATCCCTCGCTCGTGGAGGGAAATGTCACCGTGAGGTCGTTTTTTACCTGGATGAGTTTGGTAATATGCCAAGTATTGAAGGGATGGCGAATATTATCACGGTTTGTCTCGGTAGAAATGTTCGCTTTAATCTTATCATTCAAGCATATTCACAATTAAAAAATAAGTATGGTGAGGATGCAGATACGATTGATGGAAACTGTGGGAATACCATTTACATTCTAACTAACGATCAAGAAACCGTCGAAAAAGTGTCCAAAAAACTAGGGAATCAGACGATTAACCTACCTTCTCGAAGCGGAAAAGGTCTTTCTACTGATAAAAATAAAACGGAAGGTCTAGATCAACGCCCACTGTTAACAGCAAATGAACTTATGAATTTTAAAGAAGGTGAAAGTGCCGTTATTCGTGTTATAAAACGTCAGGATAATAACAGAAAACGGATCAGACCTCGCCCAATTTATAATACGGGAGAAACAGCCTTAAAATACAGATGGGAGTACTTAGGCGTAGAATTCGACACAGATAAATCTATATTAGATATAGATATTGATTCCCTACATGATGACGTAAATCCAAATTCACTCATTGTAGATTTTTTAGGAGAAAGAAAGGAAAAACCATCAGAGCCGAAACAGGAAGATGTACCACCAGTAGAGACAATGCAGCCAATAGAAGAACCAACCATGATGGGAATTGATGAAGAGATTCCCGAAGAGGCGTTTCAGCGGGAAGATAGCCCGTTTGATTCTCTCTCCATTGAAAATTGGAAGGAAAAAACGGTTAATGAATTTTTTGAATCTGATTTAGCAGTTTTGAAACTGGTTGATAAGTTCTTTTTAGCGCAATTAGGTAAATCAATAGATGAAGTTGAAAATCAAGAAATGGGCGAGTTTTACAGTGAATTTCAAATGTTAGCTCACAATGACCACATCGATAAAAGTGTCTATCAAGCAGTCGAAAACAAGATTAATCGAATCTTGCGTGATTTAGAAGAAAAAGAACAAGTAACAAGTTAGAAAGCACTCAAATAATTGAGTGCTTATTTGATTCCAAACATAAAGGAGGAAGAGGGAATGTGTGTACCGACAATAACGGATAAAATGCAATTGATTTTAGATAGTTACTCGCCATTTGTAACAGAAGAAAATGAGGTCATTCTTGGTCTAGAAGATGCGGTTCTTTTCCTTTCAGTAGATCGGGAACAAAAAGGAAAATTGATTATTCGTATCGACAGACTAAATGAAAGGGTGAGTTGGACAGCAAAAGAAGTATTGGGACAATAGCAAGCATGAGAGGAGGGTAAATAATGAAAGATGAAGAGATTTTAAAGGTTTTAGAATCGTTCTCGGATTATCTTCAAGTAGGAGACATTGTGAATTATGTATTGCGTTGGCTAGGATGGTTCCTAATTGTAGGCTTATCTTTAGTTGTAGATGCTTTAGAAGGTGTGACAGATGCAATTCTGGGGATAAAAGGATTCTTTAATTCACCGGAAATACAAAATTTTGTTGATATGTTATATCCATTGTTTGTCGTTCTTTTAGCCATTTCGTTTTTATATATTGGCTACATGTTTATTATGAACAAACAAATGAATCGTTCTCAAATTATCATCAATATTTTCATAACATTGAGTGTACTTTGTTTATTAAGTACTGGTATGACAAAGGTCGATAAGTTCACCGATGATGCCATAGCGTTTGTGAAATCTGAACAAAAGGGTTCTTTAAGTGATGAAATTATTAAGAAGAATATAACGGATGTTGCAGTAATAGATCAAAACGGATGGAAAAAGAAAGAGGATATGAATCCGAAAAACAATATTCCTGAAAAAAATATTAGACAGATAGATATTACTGAAAAAATAGATAAAGATTTTGCGTTCACAAAGGATAAAAATTTATCGGATGATGGTCAGAAAATTTTGCAGAATAAAAGAGTAATGGATGCGTTAGGAGTTGCATCTTTAGCAGAATTAAAAGATGGATGGTTTGATTTCTTTCCAGAAAAGTATTATCGCTGGCATTGGAATTTCTGGAATATATTCTTTACTTTACTGATAACAGGATTAACTTTGTTATTAGCAAGTATTAAATTAGCTAGATTATTTTATGAGTTAGCATTTAACTACTTGTTGGCGAACCTATTAGCACCAGCGGATGTTGCGAATGGTCAAAAGTTAAAAGCTGTGTTATCCAATATTCTCAATATATTTATAGCAACGATTATGATATTCCTATCTTTGAAGCTATATCTAATTGGGACGGGATTTGCCCATGACAAATTAAATGGTGTACCGTATCTGATTGCATTAGCGGCATTTAGTATGGCAGTTCTAGATGGTCCAGCAGTCGTAGAAAGGTTATTTGGAATAGATATTGGATTAAAGAGCAGTTGGGGCATGTTAGTAGGTGGTTTCGCACTTGGTAAAGGAATTGGCAGTCTCGCAAATTCAAAACCTATGAAGAGTCTCGGAAATATGATTGGAAAAGGAGCGAAAGGTGCAGCAGAAGGAACGGGTGTTGCAGCAGCTAAAACAGCAAGTGCGGCAGCGATGGCAACAGGTGGCGTGGCAGGGCTTATAAGCGGTTTGAAAAAAGGGAATGAGTCTGAAAATAAAGAGTCCTTGCAAGATCAAATGAAAAAAGTGAATCAGAAAAAAGCAAATGGTAATGATTTAGCAAAAAAAGAAAAAGAAAAAGGGAACTTAAATAAGGAAGAAGATAAAAAGAATGGTGGTATGCCATCTATTCAAGAAGACATGAAAAAAGGAGGGAACGAAAACCCAGGGGGAGCGAATGGGCAAGAATCGGGAACAACAAGTCTTCAAGATGAAATGAAAGAAGCTGGAAAATCAAATGGAGCGATTGAAGGAAATCCAACAGCAGGAACAGTAAGACAAGGAACAAATGAAGGAAATCAAACACCAGGAGGCGTAAGACAAGGAGCAAGTGAAGGAAATCAAACACCAGGAACAGTGAGACAAGGAGCAAGTGAAGGAAGTCAAACACCAGGAACAGTAAGACAAGGAGCAAATGAAGGAAGTCAAACATCAAGACCATCATCAAGCGGAGGAAGCCCGGCACCAGTGGAAGCACCAAGACCATCATCAAGCGGAGGAAGCCCGGCACCAGTGGAAGCACCAAGATCAGTACCAAGTGGAAGTAGCTCGGCACCAGTGGAAACCCCAAGATCAGTACCAAGTGGAAGTAGCTCGGCACCAGTGGAAACCCCAAGATCAGTACCAAGTGGAAGTAGCCCGGCACCAGTGGAAACCCCAAGATCAGTACCAAGTGGAGGAAGCCCGGCACCAATGGAAGCGCCAAAATCAGTACCAAGCGGAAGTAGCCCGGTATCAGCCGACATCGTAACAGTGACACATAGTAGCCCAATTATTCCTTATGAAAGTGATAAAGAAGTGGCAGCAAGTAGAAGTCAAGAAACACGGACATTAGGACAATATACAACCGATAAAGTTAAACATACTACATCATCGGTGAAACAGAAGGTAAGAGGAGTGCAGGAACGAATTAATACTTCTGAAACGGTACAAAATACAAAACGTTTTTATCAAATGGGTCAAAATACGGGTAAAAGTTGGAGAGATATCGTGAGCAAAAATAAAAAGAATACGGATAAAAAATAAGCGTAATCGTACGCTTATTTTTTATTGTCGAAAAGGAGGGAATCCCGATGAGAAGCTATCGGATTCCGAAGGAAATCAGTACAGAATTACGGATTAATAAAGTGCTTTATTTAATAGATTTCTTTTTATTAATTGGTTTATTAGTTGTAACAATGATTCTTAGGAACTTCGTACATGAGTCCTTTCAGTTACCATTTATTCTTTTCATGGTAGCTATTGCAATTATCATGATTTGGCGACCAAGTACGAATCCACAAAAACGAATGTATGAAGTATTGATTATTACATTGCTAAGAAGGAAAGGTGCATATTGCGCCATTGATAACGATCAATAAGGGAGGGATCACATATGGCGTTATTCAGCGAAAAAGATATAGAGAAAGAAAAGCCAAAACAACTAGAAAGACCGAAGAAAAATGCATTTCGATTTAACGAAAAAAATATAAAAGAATCAATTTTTGAACCAAAAGAAATTGTGAAGGTGGTACCCGACAAAAAGAAAGAAGAAAAACCAAAGGTAGAACCAAAAGTAAAAAAACAGAAGAAAGAAAAGCCAAAGAAAGACGATTCGAAAAAGAAAAATCCAAAACTGTTAGGTTTTTTATCTAGAAAAAAGAAAGAAGCACCACCAAAGGTAAAGAAAAGTATTGCGGAAATTATGCAAATTGTAGACATGACAGAGGATGGCATATTTGAACTGAAAAATGAGGAGTTTTTAGAAATTCTTCAAGTGGAAGGTGATGATATGTTCTCTAAGAATAGCGACGAGCAAGCATTTGTCATTTTCTCACATGCGTATTTTTATCAAGCCTACAAACAGTCCATTAAACTCGTTTTTTTAAACTTTCCATGTCAAACAACCGAACAACAACGTTATATAGAGAAGAAAATTAAAGAATGTACCAGTCTTTTGTATGAACGAATTTTAAATCAAAAGTTAAAAGAACTTCAGTTTTTAGAATGGGGCAGAACCAATCGTGAAGCCTTCTTATTTATTTATGGAGAGACGGAATTAATCGTAAAAGAACGTGTAGATGCAGCAAAGCGATATATCAAACGCTCTACTGAACTATTAGAGGTGGATGAAGAGAAAAAGTTAGAGCTTATGTTTAAATTGTTTAATCAAAATGCAAAATTAGGAACGAAAAATATATGGTAGTAAGGAGGCAACAATATGTTTGCGTTCAAGAGTAAAAAATCTAAAAAAGAAAAACAAGAGGAACTAAAAAAGAAGAAAGGTTACAACCCCTTTTTAGTGGCTAGAGTTCAGCCACAAGGGGGAATTAGTTTTAAAGAAAGTTATTTTCAAACAGGTGATGGATTAGGTACTTGCATTCATGTCTATGATTATCCAACAGAGGTAAATGATTTTTGGTTAGAGCAAATTATGAATATGCCGAATGTGATCACAACATTAGATGTCATGAGTGATAATCGAAATGAAGTTGTTGAATCGATTAATAAATCCATGAGTGAACAAAGTGTTCGGCATGATACAGCGAAGGATAATATAGATCGGATCGATGCGAAAAATGAATTTTTAGAGCTGGAAGCTCTCTATACGGATTTGAAACAAGGTGAGGTCATGAAACGTATTCACATTCGTATTTATGTTTCCGCTAGAACAATAGATGAGCTAGAAAAACAAGTAAAAGAAATCCTGGAAACATTAGAATCTTATAACTTTCGAGGAGCTGTTTTTTTAAATGAACAAGAGTATGAATGGGATGCACTCGTAACGAGCTTTGATACACAAAAAAATTATGTGAACCGAAGAAAAGGGAAAGAAATTCCGGCAGTCAGTTTGGCTGGTGGGTGTCCGTTTCATTATTCTTATTTGCATGATCCATACGGTACGTATTATGGAACAACGAAAACAAAAGGAAATGTTATTTTTGATATCTTCCATAAAGACAATCAAAGAAAGAGTTATAACGGTGTAATGATTGGGAAGTCTGGTGCGGGGAAATCAACATTGTTAAAAAAGAAAAGTGTGGATTATGCAAGTAAGGGTCATTTTGTTCGGATATTTGATGTTGTAGAAGAGTTTACAGATACAGTGAAAGAACTAGGAGGAAAGACCATCTCATTAGACGGTTCTCAAGGTCAAATTAACCCACTTCAAGTGTACAAAACAGCAGAACTTGAAGAAGTTAGTTTCACTCAACATTTATCTAAATTGACAATTTTTTATCGATTCATTGCGCCAGAAGCAAAAGATGATGAAATTAAAGAATATGAAAATTTGCTTCGTAAATTATATATTCGTATGGGATTATGGAATGACGAAAAAGGAGCGAAAAATGAAATTACAACAAGAAAATCAAAAGAATATCCGATTTTCTCTGACTTTTTAATGTTTGTTCGTAAAGAATTATATCAAGATGTAGAAGCTAGAAAGCATCATGATAATTTAGGAGACAGTAGAATTCATCGTTTAGAATTAATTGAATTAAATCTTACAAATTTAGTAGAAGCATATGCAGAATTATTTGATGGCCATACTACAATTGAAGATTTCAAGAAAGAACAAGTTGTATCCTTTTCCTTACGGAATATATCCAGCTTTAAACCAGAAGTATTCCAGGCACAGATCTTTAATGTGTTAAATCTCCTTTGGGATGAAATGATTTCAAATGGTGCGCCTCAATTAAAAGCCTTTAACAAAAAGCAACTTGCTTTTGAAGATGTAACTCGTTATTTCATTATTATTGACGAGGCGCATCATATCATCAACACGAAAAAAGAAAGCGCTCATGCCCTACAATTTTTAACGAAACTTAGCCGAGAAGATCGAAAATACTTTGCAGGGCTTCTATATGCAAGTCACACGATTCGAGATTTTGTACCGGAAGGATCTTCACAAGAAATGATTGATGAAATTAAAAAGTTATTTGAACTTACACAGTACAAATTTATTATGCAGCAAGATAATAACAGTTTAGATATGTTACGAAAAGTATTTGCAGGACAGTTAAGTGAAAGTGAGATTGCAGCGATTCCACATTTGCCAACAGGGGATGTGATTTTAAGTATTGGGGCTGTAAAAAATATTCACTTTCATGTAGAAGTAACAGACGAAGAATTGATGTTATTCGGGGGAGGTGCTTAATACTATGCATCTAGTTTTAAAGATTATACCAAAGAAATGGCTCATCACTTTAGCACTACTTGTGATGGGTCTTTTTTCTTTTCTTTTACTTGGAGTAGTAAGCATTTTTATTGCGGCAATGGGGAGTGATAGTGGAACAGACACGGGTGATATTACCTATACAGGTGAAGGGCAAGTCATGAATGTTTCACCCGAAGTTTTAAAATGGGAGCCAACGATTCGGAAGCATGCGAAAGAGTTTGGTGTGGAACCGTTTGTCGCTTTAATGCTTGCTCAAATGATGCAAGAGAGCGGAGGACGTGGTAGTGATCCAATGCAGAGTTCTGAAGGTGCATTTAATACGAAATATTGTAAATCACCGAACTGTATTACAGATCCAGATTACAGTATTTGGGCTGGTGTACAGGAGTTTAAACATGCGATAGAAAGAGCCGGAGTAACGAGTCCTGGGGACATGGATCACATTAAAACAGCCCTTCAAGCCTACAATTTCGGGACAGGATTTTTTGATTTTGTTGGCGCAAATGGTGGCAAGTACACAAAAGAATTAGCAATCAAATTTTCACAACAACAATATCAAAAAGTGAAACATACAGGAATATACCATTGCCTTAGACCAGAAGCCGTACCATATCAAGCGTGCTACGGCGATATTTTGTACGTTGACGCAGTTTTAAAATATTATCAGCCAGGTTCTGTCGTTTCTGGTGGCGGAGGAAATCCAGGAAGTGGAGGAAGTAGCGGTTCGAAAGTTGCCGATGTAGGTCGCCAATGGATAGGACGTTCTACCTATGTATTTGGTGGAGGACGTAACACAAATGACATTGCAAGAGGGATATTTGATTGTTCAAGTTTTGTACGCTGGGCATTCGAACAAGTAGGGATGTATACCAGTCCGATTGGCGCTGTAAGTACGGAAACATTAAATAAAATTGGTACAAAAGTATCAGCAAATGATATGAAACCAGGTGACGTTATTTTCTTTGATACCTACAAGCATGACGGACATGTGGGCATTGTAATTGATAAAAATACTTTCATTGGTTGCCAAACGAATAAAGGTGTTTCTATTGAAAATCTAAATAATCCGTATTGGAAAAAGGTCTTTTCTGGTCATGTAAGAAGGTTCTAAAAACCGAAAGAATAGGAGACTAAAAGAATGAAAGATAAACGAAAATCTTTGTTTATTGTGTTTGTCATTTTAGTTGTAGGTGTAACAGCTTTTAATATCTATTTGAGTAAAAAATCAATGAGTGATGGTAAAGAAAAACAGTTAAAACTTTCAAATGAATTACTAACAAAGCAAAATGAAGACTTAAAAAAACGACTGGATAAGGTGCTTCCTTCCGCACAAGAACAACAGAGAAGGGCGTATTTATCGACAGCGGAAACGTTTATACAATTATCATTTCACAGAGAAAAAGAAGGATACAGCGAGCGAAAGGAGAAGGCAAAATCCATTATGAGTGAAGAACTTTTACAACAATTTTATCCAACTGATAAATACGAATTAGGAGATACGTATAAAACGAAACCAATAGAAATGAAGTTTTATTTACAAGAAAATGAACCCGATAAAGAGGAGATAAATGTGTTAGCTGAATTTATAAATGTCACGACAGATTCAACGCAAAACCGAGAAGAAAAGGTAAATAATGTGTTACGAATCATCATGAAAAAAGAAAAGGAAACATGGCGAGTTACAAGTGTGGAAGAGTTAAATATGAAAGTTTTATAACAAAAAAGGTGGGGTGAGAGTGTGATAGGTGCAAGTGGTAAGAAGAGTGAAAGAATCAATCTAAGAAAAAATAAGTCGTGGATCTACTTAACAATTATCAGCTTTCTATTTTTAGGTTTTTTCGCTTTCTTAACATCTAAAATTTACATGCCAAACGATGAAAAACTATTCCATACAGAGACAAATAAAGTAATTAAGTTGTCGGGTATGGGGAAATTGATTGTAGAAAAAAGGGAATACAATCCACACAAAAACTTTATACAAATTTACTTTCGATTAGAAGGATATGAGGAAACAGGATATACATTTAAGGCACAGCAAAAAGCAAATCCAGGTGTTCAATTGCCTGTCAAAGTATTGTATGAGGAGAACGGAAAATACGTAGTAGAAGTAAAAGACTTATCTACGAATTGGGGAGCGTTAGCTTTCGATATTTACAATAAAAATGGTGAGAAAGAACAAATGGATATTCGTAAATTTACACAAGATGTGAACGAATATGAAGAAGAAAATACAGCAACAAAAAGTCCAAACAAATTAGTTCAAACGATTTTTACCAATCAAAGAAAAACAAAAGCAAATGACGAATTGTTAGCTGAAGATAAGGAAACATATGAGCTAGATTTTATAGAAAGAGACAAAAAGGATATCGAAACAAAGATAAAAAATTATGGGAAAGCAATCAAAATGGAAGAAGAAAATGCGAAGACAGTTTATGAAAAAGTAAAAGAATTACAAGATGAAATGAAGTATCAAACGGAAGCAGAAAAAACAGAAACGCAATCAAAAATAGCATCCTTAGAATCTAAAATAAAATCATCAGAAAAGAACGTGGAATTGTTTAAAGGAGAACAAAAAATTGCACGAGATAAGATCAAAAAATTAGGGCAAAAGGCACAAGAAATTAATAAAAAGTGAAAAAAGATATGGGGACACGATGGAGACATTGAGGTGAAATAAGGGGACATGAAAGGGACATTAAGAGAAAATAACGGGACATGGTGGAGACATTAATAAAAAAGGTAGGGACGTAATGGGGACATTCAACTTCTTTTCTTGCCCCCATCGTTTCGCTAGGCGCCGCCTAGCCCCACACCCTCGGTGGGGGCAGAAACCCCTTATGCTCTTCTCACTATTTTTTGATCTCTACCCAGAATTGCAGAAAGGAGCGGAAATTGTGAATCTAAAAATAAGAGATATAGATCCAGTTGCCTTAAAGAAAATAGATGAAATGGCAAAGAGAAAGGGAATATCCCGGCAAAAATTTTTGAAAGCTCAAATTGAAATGCTGGCTTTTTTTCAGCAACAAAATAAAAGGGAAATGGAATTGGAAAATCTCATTGAAAAGAACATCCATATGATGAGTGATTGTTATAGCGTAATGGAAAAAATGAATGAGTTTATTCAAATGATGATGCAGGATGTTGAAAATGAGTAATGCGGTTCCTGTTCAGTCTTCCGTCACACCGGGTGTTGTTTTAAAAACGAAATTTGTGTTACCAAGTTCCGATGCGTTTCAAAACTATATTGATTATGTAAATCGGGAGGAAGCGAAAAGTGAAGTGAAGCTGAATCCGAAAATGTTCGAAACGTATCAAGACTATATGGGAAATTCAGAAAAGAAATCGGCACTATTTACGGAACATGCAAATCGTTTAACAGAAAGTGAAAAAAAGTCCTTAAAGGAAATGTTTAAAACCGCTCATGAGAATGGAAGTATCATGTGGCAAGATGTCATTTCTTTTCATAATCCCTGGTTAGAGAAACAAGGAATTTATGATGAGAAAACAAAAACATTGGATGAAAAAAAGTTAATGGATGTAACACGGCTTGCGATGAAGGAAATGCAAAAAAGAGAGGGGTTGGAAAAAGGCTCTATCTGGTCGGCAGCCATTCACTTTAATACGGATAATATTCATATTCATGTCGCAACTGTTGAACCATTTCCAACGAGAGAACGTGGTAAAAGAAAACCAAAAACATTAGATGCGATGAAGGGGAAAGTCGTAAATAATTTGTTAGATCGTAAGCAGGAACAAAAACAAATTAATGATCTGATTCGAAACAATATGGTGGGAAGGAAAAAAGAAGATTCCGTTTTTGATTGGCGTAATCAACATTTGAAACCATTGTTTTTACAAATCTATAAACAGTTACCAAGTGATAAAAGACAGTGGCAATATAGCTACAATACGATTCAACCATTAAAGCCGCAAATTGATGAATTAAGCAGTCGGTATATTCAACATCATCATAAAAAAGATTACGATCAGTTTCTCAAAAAGTTAGATAAAGAGGTGCAAGTTTTTAAAGAAGCTTATGGGGAAGGAAAGTATGATAAGAAGCAATATGAAAATTATAAAACGAATAAAATTAATGACCTATATAAAAGAATGGGTAACGCCTTTTTACAAGAAATGAAGGCATATGATAAAGAACAAAAAAGAATCCATCACATGAAAAAATCAAAGTCATTTCGAAAATTTCAGCAGAATGTATCTATTCAGTATTCTATGAGAAAAGTGGAAGGCGCTTTTAAAAGTGAATATGAAAGTTGGAAAAATCAAAAGTATTATGAGCGTATGCAAAGGGAAAATGCATATGAAAATGAAAGGGGTTAGATCATGGAGAATAAAAAAATACGAATGAAGTTATCATTAAATGAAAATGTCCATCAATACATTCAAGACTACATGGATGAAAATAATATTACACATCCAGGAGATGCTATATCGAAAATTTGTATGGAGCATCAAGCATCAAAAAGTTCAGAATGGTCATTGAATTATATTTCCGAAATTGTATCAAAGAATTTACACGATGTGTTAAAAAGTGAACTAACAAAAATTCGTCTTGGTGCAAATAGTGCGGATAGAAATACGCAAATTTTAATTGAGTTATTAAATGGTTATTTCTTTTTAGAGGGCGTAGATAGCCTTATTACGACTGATAAACAAGAGATGGGAAGTGTGAAGATAGCCAAAGAAGTCGTAGCGGAGCGCATTAGTAACGCAAGACAAAAACGTATAGATCATGAAGCAGCAAAGAACAATGTAACGTAAGCTACATTGTTTCTTTTTATAAAAAAACAGGAGGTCATTAGGATGTTATTATTTCGTGAAGATATCGCATTAGGAATCATTAAAGAGGTTGGAGAAGGTGAACTTGTTTTACTTGTAAAAGAGGAAGAACTAACAATCAAAATTACCCGAGAACAAGAGGAAGAACTTGCAGTTCATGTCATGAATCAGGAAAATATGTTAGTTCCGGTTAATGTAAAAACTCATGAGCTTTTCTTTGATACAGCTGAGAGATGGAATGAAGAAGAAATGGAGGAATTACAAAAAGCGAGTGAAAGAGTAGGAGAAGATCATGAGTAAAAGTTATAAGAAAAAGTATCAAACAAAATCACCAGAAGAAAAGAAAGAAGCGGTGCAAGCTTTAACAAAAAAGATGGAAAAAAAGCGTTGAAGGTTATTTTCGTACACCGGGAGATTTAAAAGAGTATCTAACGTTTATGGCAAAGTTTTATCACTATTCACCATCTAATATTTTATTAATACAGAGTCAATTCCAGGGAGCCAGTGCAGTTGGTTCCTTTTCTTTTTGGAAAGAAAAAGGATTTCCGGTTAAGAAGGGTGAGAAAGGAATCAAAATTCTTGTTCCAAACCGAACTGTAGTAAGATTTAAAGACAAAGATGGGACATGGAAATCCGTTACAAAGGCGAGTGAGCAAGAGAAAAAACAAATTGAATCTAAAAGCGTAGAAGTGAAACCAGGTCGCTTATATTTTGCTGTCGGTCATGTGTTTGATGTGTCCCAAACACACGCAAAAGCGGAAGATCTTCCTCGTATTTTTCCGAATCGTTGGCTAGACGGGAGCGTAACAGATTACAAGAGTTTGTACAAGGGAATGGAAGCCATTGCGGAAAAAAACGGTGTGAAAATTATTGAGCCGAAGCAAGAACTTGGGGTTGCAAAGGGGGTTAGTTACACCTTAACAAAAGAAGTTGCTTTGAATCCACGAAACAGTGAATTACAAAATGTAAAAACACTTCTTCACGAATTAGCACATGCCAAACTTCATACAGCAGAGACACATATGCATTACACAGCACCAGAAAAAGAGTTTCAAGCAGAAATGACCGCTTATGCCGTTTCTTCTTATTTTGGGATTGATACAAGCGAATATTCGTTAGGATATTTAGTGAGCTGGACACAAGGAAAAGAAATGAAAGATAAAACGAAGTTGCTGAAAGAAGTACATGAAACTTCGATTGAATTTATTGAAACAATTGAAAATACGTTAGAAAAGGAAAAAGAAAAAACGAATGAAAAAGGAGTAGATAATATGTCAAAACAAGTGTCTGATAATGGAAAAGAGCATGTAGTAACAGTTGAAATATTGGATAAGGATATCAAAGACGGTGAGATTGCAAAATTACACATGGTGGATGCAGAAACCAAAGAAGTATATCATATGGCAATTTATGATCCGGGCGTATTAGACCGTGATGAATTTTATAATGGCGAAAGGGATGTTTCTAATATTGAAGATATTTTTAAAGGAGATGTTTATGAAAAAGTAAAAGATACTCTCCTTGATAGAAACGAAAGTCAATCATTTACTGTACGTGAAGAAGATATGCTTATTCCTTTAATTGAGTTAGAACAAGATGATCGATACGCTATTTTATTTAATACAGAAAAATATGAAGCGGCTAAAATAAAAGAAAATGAAAGACAGAATGAAAATAGAGAACAGAATGAAAGTGAAAAAAATATTTTACTAGTGGAATACATGAGCTTAAGTAATACGACGCAAGAGCTTGTTTCCGTTACAGAGTTAAGGGAACAAGCAGATAGGAACCGTGCGTTTGAACCTGTAGAAGGTGCAGAGAAATTGAGTGATAAAGAATTTATTGAAGCATTTAATGAGGCGAATCAAGAAAAGTATGCAGCATTAAATCAGGACGAAATTAATCGTCCAACTATGCTAGTTCAATGGAGCGACAACGAAACTTTTAAGAATAATCAACTGATCCCATTTGGAGAAGCCAATGAAAAAATGGCTGAAGTTATTTCAAGTATTGAAAAAGCAAGGGAAGAAGCTAGAGAAAGAGGTGAAACCATCCCTTACGATCAAGCTCGTTATCATATTGCCATTCCAAAAGAAGTCGATAGGGAGTTTGGAAGAATGGAGCTTGTGAGTATGGATCGTATGAATATGGGGGATGGGGACTACAAGACACCGTATGAACAAGTATTAAACGAGAAAAGGCATTTATCGGATGAAGTAAAACAAGCGTTACGAGATGAGGTAGTGAATCATAGAAATAACAAAGAAATACCGATGGAAAAAGTACAAGAAAATCCATTAGAAAAATCAAAAGAGACACCCAACCACTTAGTAACAATTGAAGTATTGGCAAACGGTATACACGATGAAGAAGAAGTTGCAAAAATCCACATGATGGATGCTGTTACAAAAGATATTGATTATTTATCTGTATGGAATCAAGATTCAACAAATCGGGAAGATTTATCTGTTTTCCTAATGGAAAAGAACGGGAAACGAGAAGATTACCCCTTAGATAACATTTTGAAACCAGATTTATATGAAAAGGTTCAAAGTTCTATCTTTGATGGGAGAGGAAATTTGTCATTTGTTGTTTATGAAAAGGATGCAAATATGAGTCTAGATGAATTGGTAAAGGATGAACGGTATGGAAACTTAGTTGATAAAGCGGAGGCACAAAAAGATTACTCATTTAATGAAAAAGAAGTGGAATTATATAAAGAAATGAAAAAGGAAGGATATGCACCTATTGTCTCTTTAGATCAACAAATTCAACTTTCAAAAGAAAAAGAATCAACTACACTAGATAATGACTTAAGCCGAAAATTCGAAGCATACAGACGTTCACAATATGAAGAAACACCAGATAATATTGATAGTATTGTCACTCGTGTAAAAGCTGAAGAGCGGTATTATACAACGAAATATGTTTCGATTGATAATGAGCTGGTAAGCCAGGAACACGTAGTAAAATTAGAAAATCAGGTGGATGAGAAGCTTGGGAAAGAAGGAATAACAGTGAATCAGTCTACAACCTCAAAGGTAATGGATATGGATAAAAAATTTCAGCCATTGAACGGAAAACAAACGAATCATAAAGAAAAAGACAAAGAGCCAGAGCCAGGTAATGTAGATCAGTCGAAGTCTACAAAGAAATCGAGTAGAAACAATGGAAATGGAACGATGAAAAATTGTATAGCAGGAACACCAGATTAAATCATTTTTTGTTACTCAATTGAGAAAACGAAAAGTGATTTTTTTATATCTAAAAATGAAAGAGGGTGAAAGGAAAAGCCCTCTTTCTTATTTATAGAAAGAAAGGAGAGAATGCCGTGAATGTATGGCTGTTTGCGGGCTGTATGTTCCTTGTAGCAGTCTTTTTGAATATGTTGCTATTATTTGGTCAGATAATAGTGAAAAAGCGAAGAAATAAGAAATGGAAGCGTGAAACTGAAATTAAAGATTAATAGGAGGCATTACGTATTGGGAAAACATTACTTATTGCTGAAAAGCCGAATGTAGCTGTTGAATTATTAAAATCACCTAGATTTAGAAACTTACAGAGGTATCTAGGGAGCAAGCCGTATTATGTGAGGTTAAGTAGAAAATTACTTATAGAGGGAGTATCTCAAAACATGCGTCATAAATACACTAATTTCTTACATATAAATGGTATAAGGCTTGTCTTATAAAATTAGTTTTTGCAAGAAAGGAGATATACCTTGAAGAAAGTATTGTTATTTGGCGATCCAGGTATTGATGATTCTTTAGCTATCATATATGGTCTACTAAATCCTAAGATTGAAATTGTTGGAATTGTTACGAGTTACGGTAATGTTACCAAAGAACAAACAACTCGAAATGCCTTGTATCTTTTGCAATTGGCTGGAAGACAAGATATCCCTGTTATAAGTGGTGCAACTTTACCATTTTTCAATGGATTTACTACTTATTATCCAGAAATTCATGGTGCAGAGGGACTTGGTCTTATTCGGCCTCCTGAAAGTGTAACAACTAGTCCTGTTCATGATTTTAGTTTAATTCCTAAAATTATTGAAAAGTACAAGGGAGAGTTAACAATTATAGATGTAGGAAGATCTACGTCCCTTGCGATGGTATTAAATATTTGGAAAGAACTAATGCAAAGTGTAAAGGAAGTATATATCATGTCTGGAGTGTTCTTACAACCCGGAAATGTCACATCTGTAGCAGAGGCAAATGCATATGGTGATCCTGTTTCAACACAGTTTGTAATTAACCAGTCGAAAAATTTAACAATGATTCCTTTAAATGTAACAAATTCAGCTGTATTACTCCCAAACGAAGTGAATTATATTGTGGAACATACAAATAGTCCATTCAAATCATTAATCAAACCAATCTATGATTATTATTACGGTGCCTATAAAAAATTGAATAAAAGTATTAAAGGCGCTCCTTTACATGATGTAGTTGCAATGAGCGCAATAGCTAACCCTAGTTTTTTTCAATATATGTATCGTAAAGTAGAAGTTGATTTAAAATCTTTTAGAGGACAAACCGTTGCTGATTTTCGTTCAGATGCAGAATCTACAGGAGTTCGCATTGGTTTAAAATTAAATCAAAAATACTTTATTAATGATTTTATAGAGACAATGGTAGGGAAGCAAAGGTATTAATATTAAAAATTCATTTCCTTTTATAGTATTGTAAAACCTTATGAAAAATTTAAATTTGAGGACGAAGGTAGTTATAAAGTAAAAAACAAAAAAGAATTTTACTGATTCAAAAATGCGGTGTTTAAGTATTTTGTTAGTAAAGCTCTTTTTTTATATCAAGACAATAAGTAGCAAAAGAGGACTAGGAAACGGAATAGTCCTCTTTTTTATTTCATTTTATAGAGTAAAGGGGGGATTCCGTAATGGCATATGTCAGTGCGGAGGATGCGATGAAAGCAAGAAAAGTTGACTTGATTTCATATCTGGAAGCAAAAGGAGAAACGTTTAAGAAAGAAGGAAATTATTATCGTCATACGGAGCATGATAGTCTCATCATTAAAGAAAATCAGTACGCCTGGAATAGCCGAGCGGAAAAAGGGTATGGGGCGATTAGCTTTGCCATGATGTACTATGACATGACATTTCTACAAGCCGTGATGGACATTCAGAAGGGAGACTACAAAGAGTTTGATTGTTCAAAAGCTGAAGAGGAGCGCAAAAAAGAGCAGCAGCCATTTAGTTATCCCAAACACCTGGAAGTAAATAAGAAAACAGAGATAAAAGAATATCTAATTCATGAACGAAAAATAGATCCTCGCTTGGTGAATTGGCTGATTAAAAAGGATCTCATCGCCCAGGATAAGAAAAATAACGTGGTGTTCAAATGGAGAGAAGAAGGGGGCAAAGGGCAAGTCATTGGTATGAACCGTCAAGGTACGGTCAAAATGGAGAATAAAAGAGGAAGCTTTAAGCAAATTGTCCCGAATTATGAAAAAATCAATGCCGGTTTTACGGTTGATGTAGGTAAACCGGATAAGATTTATTTTTATGAAGATCCTATCGACATGTTATCTCATTGGAGTATCAAACAAAATAAGATACAAAACGCTCGCCTGGTTTCTATGCATGGATTGAAGTCAAAAACAGTAATTCAATCTTTAATGGATGCGAAAAAAGAAGGGCACGATATTAAAGAAGTCATTATGGCAGTTGATAATGATAAAGCTGGGAAAGACTTCATTCAGACAATGAAATGCTTTGTAGATCTTAAAGAGGATATTCCAACGAATGAAAAGGATTGGAACGATGTCCGGAAGAAACAAGTGAGTGAAAAACAGGCAAAAGAAACAGCCCAACCAAAGAAAATGAAACCAATTAAAGAGGTGGAGCGAAGTGTCTAATCTACCAGAAATGCCAAACATATTACAAATTTTGATGTATGGTTTTATCCTTTATGTTCTTTTTCATATTTGTAAATTTATGTACCGGAAGTTCCAGGAGCGAAGAATATTAAAGCGAATGGCTAAGTCCGGTATTCGTTATATAGATAAAATGGACGGACATCAATTTGAAGTATATCTAAAAGCTCTCTTTCGAGAGTTGGGTTATTCTCCAACAGTCACAAAGCAGTCAAATGATTTCGGAGCAGATCTGGTATTGAAGGGAAAAAATCGTATTGTAATCCAGGCGAAACGCTACGGAATGAAAAATAGAGTAGGCATCAGTGCCGTACAGGAGATATATGCAGCACAAGCCTATTACAAGGCACAAGAGGGCTGGGTTGTAACGAACAGTGTGTATACAAGGCAGGCGAAAGAATTAGCGGAAGCTTGTAATGTAAAACTAATAGATCGTGTAGAACTTCAGAAATTGATTAATAAAATCAATCCCGAATATTCGGCTGAAGATGTGTATCAAGGGGTAACACCTGCAGCACGGAAATGTCCAACATGTAAACATGGTTTAGTCGTTCGTAATTCAAATCAAACAGGAAATACGTTTTTTGGCTGTTCACAATATCCGACATGTACACATACAGAACCAATCAATACATGAGCTGTGATGAAAATCCAGCTCTTTTTCTTTTTATTTAGGCGCTGTTAAAAATACTGCAAATGAATAATCCTCTATTATTTACGCAATCTAATCCATATTATGCAGTAAGTTTGGAGTTAATTATATGTTTAAATGGAAACTGTTAATGACATTTTGCGGAGTTATAATGATGGTTTTATTTACATCTCCAATAGAAGGAAAGGCAGAAAATATATCTAATAAAGATTTTTATGATTCTTATAATACTTTATTAGCTCCTTACGCAAGTGAGATTATCCGAAGTAAACTTGGACCAGAACACCAGTATAGTTTAACGGATACAAAGATTATAAAAATTGAGCGTTCTCAAAAATATACCTTCACCTTTATTGTAGTAGCTAAATATAGAACGTATACTAACGCTCACAATCCACCTACTCATGTTGTAACAATAACTTATAATGTTAGTCCAAGTGGGGTAAAAGTTATCGATTTCAAACAAAAAAAGAAAGAAAGTGAGTTTACAACTCATTTTCTTTATCAATAGGCAGAGTAGCAGACTTTTGGAATTCAAATAAAACAGGAAATAAGTTTCTTGGTTGTTCTTACTATCCAACATGTACACATACAGAACCAATTCATACATGAGCTGTGATGAAAATCCGGCTCTTTTTTTATTTGTTTAAAGAATGCATGAAAAAAATCAGTTTAACTAAAAAATGAACCTTCAAATTTAGTTGTATGAGGTTTTGATATGTTTATCAATGCAATAAGTCGTGTTTGTTATAAAAACGCATGTAAAGGGAGAGAGAGGATTTAAATGCGTTTTTAGGTTTTTAAAGAAAAATAAAAAGGGTAGCCATTATTTACGACTTAACCCTTTGTCTACGACCTGACGAATTGCTTCATTTCGATTCTTCAGCTTATTTTCATGCCAGTAATTTTCTATTTATTCTACTTGTTCTTTTGTAAAAGTAACTAAAATTTGAGTGTACTTGTCTTTATTAACAGCCATATAGCAACCTCCTCTATAAAAAATATTATAAGTTATATAACTTTATTGAGGAGGTTATTACATGGAACGGAAAGTTAAAAAGATGATGGCTGATCTTCAATTTATTATGAATCATGGTCAAATCAGTGTAGATTTTATAGATCAAGGATATAAAAGAATGCTTTTTAGTGCATTAGAAGCTATCGGAAAAGGTTTAATGTGCATACCAATGAACATAATGAAACAACCTTGTTCTTAGAGTTAGTTTAGTAAATTTACACAATGAGGGGCTGTTAATAATGGAGCAGTTAACGATTTTTGACGTAATGGATGAAACTAAAAATAAGCTTTATGAGGTATTAGAGAAAAATGGATTAGATTATAAGATTCATAAGTACTATTTATATTCAGATTATCAGGGAGCTGTTCAATATTACTATATAAGTACAACTGATAATACAATTAGGGTGTTTTTGCCCATCCCCCGAAAAAGGAGAATAATACAAAATATACCAATTGAACACTGGATAGATTGGGATTCAGCCGAGATACGTGTAAAAACGGATTATAGTTTCTTCAGTAGTTTTTCAAGTGAAAATGCTTACATCACGATAAACAAAAAGCCAATTTCCTGCATGTGAGGGAAATTGGCTTTTTGCTCATAATTTACGAATAGGACTAGTAAGAGAGATAATAACTTCAATGACCTTTGTAGTTGATGCCAAAATAAATATTGCAACCGGATTAAAATCGGAAATTAATCCACCTACTAGTGCTCCTAATGGCATAGCCAAACGAGTAAGCACACGTGAAAATCCTAAAACTCTTCCCTGCATATTGGTGGGGACTGTTTCCTGTCGGACGGATGCTACAATAGTATTCCAGGCTATATTACAAATCATAGCAAGACCAAATGAAATGCCCGGCGCAAGCCAATATTCACTCCATATTGCATAGGTCAATCCAATTGCTCCCACAGCAAGAAGGGTTGGAATAAGGATTCCCCTTCGAAAGCGTTGTTCAAGTGGAATAACAATGATACTTCCTAAAAGACCACCTACCCCAATTAAAGTATAATTAATCCCACTTTCTTCAGCAGATAGATTTAATGTAGAAAGTAAATAATACATAAGCCCACCTAATACAGCGCTAGCGCCAAAGTTTCCCACCATTGCTTGAAGAGATAAAGCAAGGTTAAGGCGATCATTCATTAACCATTTTAGCCCTTCTCTCATATCATTCCTTATAGTTTGCAATGGCTTTTTTGCTCTATCTGTAGGTTTCTTCTTTTCTAATTTTGGCAATAGTAATACAGCAACTAGAGTAGCCATAAAAGAGATAGCATTTATCCAGAGGGCATTAATCCCACCCATTAAAGCAATTATAATACCGGCTAATGTGGGCCCTGCTAAACTAGCAATTTGATTAACCATTTGGTATGCGGAATTGGCTCGTGTTAACGATGGACCTGCAATTTGTGGAATTACTGTAATAGTCGCTACGTCAAATAACATCGATAGTACAGCTAAAATAAAAGAAATAGTATATAGATGCCATAGTTGAAGTACGCTCAAGTTATACAGGAGAGGAATTAAGGATACTAAAATAATACATCCTGCATCAGCAACCCACATTAATTTCCGCCGATCAAAACGATCCACTACTACTCCTACGATTGGACCAAATAAAACAATAGGTAACACACCGATAGCAAAAAGTGAACTCATAATTATTGCTGATCCAGTTAACTTATAGGCAATCCAAGGAAGAGCAAACGTATAAAGGGAATCACCTATCCTGGAAATCAGTAAACCAAAAATAAAAATCACGTAGGTACTAGGAAAATGTGTAGTTTTTGAAACTAGATTTCTGCTTTGTGCATTCGGTTTCAACGATGAGTTAAAGTTTGTTTCTTTCTTCATTATCGAATCTAATTTACCTCCTTTTTTAGTAGCATAACTTATATTAACTGGCAGTAAGCCCCTTACTTATCAAATATTTAATAAAGTATAAAATTCTTTAAAATACAAAGGTATCCCTTCTTTTAATCAATTATTCATTTTGCTGTAAGTGCCTCTTTATGCTAAGTTAACGTTTGTCACAATATAAAACTTCTACCTTTTTGTTACGTTGATTGTTTATAAATTGGTATTTTATGTATTATACCTTCTTTTCGGGGGATGGGAAAAAACAACCAATTATTGATTTGTGTCTCTCGGATTTTCCAGAAATTTTCGCTATCCATAAAGGGTTTAGTGATAAAGAAATTAAAAAATTTACAAATGGAACTTATAAGTCTAAATAAATAACAAAGTAATGGAGGAATGAAGAATGAAGATTGCTGTATCTGAGTGGAAAGCGTTGAAAAAAGAGACAAAGTTAAAGCTATTGCGTTATGCGATGTTAGAAAGCAAGTATAAGTATGCAAAATAAAAGCTCTTCATTTGCAAAAAGCAAACAAAGAGCAAAGTCATGAGTGACCGTCGAGGAAAGAAATTGGCAGATTTCTTTCCTCTATATTTTAACATATTAAAAGTTGTAGAGAAAAGGGGGATGTAGAATGGAAGAAGGGCGTATTTCCTTTCAGCAAGGGTTTAAAGAGTTTCTTATTATGATTGTCTATTTTTGGTTCATTATGTTTCTCATGTATGGTGAAAGCCTGTTACAATAGTCAAGAATAACTTGGGTACAAATTAATAATGAAATGGGGAAAGATAATAGATGAAAGCAACCGGAATGACTAGAAAAGTAGATGAATTAGGACGTGTAGTACTTCCAAAGGAACTTAGAAATACACTTGGTATTAAAGAAAAATCACCATTAGAGATTTTTGTAGAAGGGGAAGATATTATTTTACAGAAGTATCAGCCTGGTGGTGTTTGTGCATTAACAGGAGAAGTGTCAAATCGTAACAAGGCATTAGCAAATGGTAAGATCACATTAAGTCCAGAAGGTGCAGAACTATTAATAAAAGAAATAGAACAGTATCTTGTAAAATAAGTGCTCCTTTCAAAGGGCTTTTTTAGTAAAGATATTTAAAATTTCACGTACCGTAATATTTAATAAAAAACAAGATACATAATCAATAGTCTACATTGAATTTTATGTTGAACTCATCTGCTAAATGGAGTCCCTTCTCTTTTGTCCAGAATCCTGTAGGCGTTTTTTTTAATTCCCACTCTTTAAAACGATTTGGATATAATTCATTCAACATATGATAAGGACGACTACCCCAAAATTATAGCGCATTTAACATAACAAATGGACTTGATTTCCAAAACTTTATACAAGGAGTTTGGAGTCGATGTTTTAACAACCATTTTTGTGAATATACATCTATTAACTCTTCACGAGACAAGTAAACGGACCTTTATTTAATACTTAAATTATCATTCCGATTTTTACCACAAATTCTTTTTAATTGTATAGTAGGTGAGAATTTTCTGTACTTATTTCGTTTTAGCTTCCATACTTTATGTATGTAGTGCATTCTTATCAATTTTCCCCATTACTTTAACTCGTAGGGGCATTAACTTTAGAACTCTGCTAATGGATAAGCAAGTTAATAATTATACTTGAAAATGGAGTGATACGATGAATAAGACGTATGATGTCATCATTACCGGTGCTAGATGTGCCGGCTCTACCCTGGCAATTTATCTTGCTAAGGCAGGTTTCCATGTGTTGTTAGTGGACCGAGCGAATTTTCCAAGGGACACATTATCAACCCATACCTTTTTCAATAATACTGTCGCTCTTCTTCGAGAAACCGGTGTCCTGGACAAGTTATTGGAAACAAAAGCACCGCCGGTACGGGATATTAAATTTCAATTTGAGGATACCGTGATAGAAGGTCTCATTCCTGAGGTTTACGGAGAGGAAAGTTGTTATTGTATTAGAAGAACTTATCTCGATCATATTCTACTTGAACAAGCCAAATCCCAAATGAATGTAACTGTTTTAGAAGGATTTCGTGTGACGGATGTCATCCGTGATGACGAAACAGTGATAGGCGTGAAAGGTTTAGACGGCGACAACGAGAAACAAGAATTTTTAGCTCGCCTGGTAGTCGGGGCAGACGGCCGATCCTCTATTATTCGCAAGCTGGTAAAAAGTGAACTGAAAATAAGTATTCCGGCAACAGTCGGCATCTATTTCGGGTATTTCTCTGGATTTCGCCACGATAATGTCCCTAAATTTGAAGTATACAAGATAAAAGATAACACAGCCATTCTCTTTCCAACGAATGATGATTTATATGTAATTGTCGGCATTTTCCCATTAGAAAATAAGGAATTGATAGAACGGTTGAAATTAAATCCGGAAAGCTGTCTACGCAATTTCTTTACAGATAACTTTCCGAATACAACAATTGGGGCGCGCTTGAAAAATGCAGAACTAGTAGAACCGGTCAAAGGCATTCTCGGATATGATAATTACTGGTATAAAGGAATGGGAAAAGGATGGGCGTTGGTTGGAGATGCAGTTTGTTTTAAAGATCCTGGCATGGCGCAGGGTATCCATGATGCTATATGTGGAGCACGTATATTATCCAATATTCTATCAAAATATAAGGGACAATCCGATCAATCAAATCAAATGTCTGAAGAATATCAAAAGGCAATAGAAGATGAGTTTATGGTTCGGTTTCACATGGGATGCCAAATTTCGAAGAATGAACGCATATCTGAACAACAGGATGCTGTCAACAAGCTAATCAGTTCCCATCCAGAGGCTATAGAGAAGTTTTTAGGGATTTACAATTATGCAAACGAGCCCGCTGCTTTAGAAAAAGAACTCGCACGAATTATGCAATCGATCTAGCAATGATTTTAGAGATTAAGTGATTTAAGTACAAAAATAATTCACTTGTAACAATACATCTAGAAAGATATACCTTTCGAACATATTTAAAGATTACAAAGAAAAATGAATTTTACAAAACATACAAAATATTAAACTCAAAAAAACCAGCGATATTATACACATGTACTGATATAACTGGTTTTTTATATGGATATTTGATGGCCAATTTTACAAATTATAAAAAATTACAAGCTAAGTTTTACATTTTCACAACAATATTTTTGTAATATTATCTTTCTTTTCCCTCTGTTTGATTGGCTTGGAACTCCATTTTTAGCGCAATACTATCCCCTTGGAAAACGTTTTGATCTGTTCCGTTATCCTCAAATATAAACTTTATCCAAAACCAATCCATTTTCCCAGGTTTTAATCCCCCTGTTTCAGTCCACTTAGAATGAAATACTTTTTTGGAGACAATCTCTGAACTTTGTGATTTTAGTTCTGCAAGTGTTGTCTCGTATACAGGGCTTTTTGCAGGATCCCAATCCCAAAGAAATTGTACTTTAATATGTTTACCGAAATCTTCTGTAGTATTATTTTGTTTTAAGTCGTTTACAGTATAGTCGATTTTCATCATGATATCTTTAATATCTAATGTACCACTATTTTTTAAATTGAATTTCTTTAATATTTTGTCCCCAGGTTTTAAATTTTCTAAGTTAAGTGAAGTAGTTGGTTGCATAGCTAAATCCAATGTACCTGCAGCAAATGAATTATTTGTCACTACTTGATCGCTAAAATATGCATATGTTCCCCCACCAATTAAAGATAAGCCAAGAGCGGCTGAAACCACTCCAACACCTAATTTCTTTTTCAATGACATTTTTTGTTCCTCCCATATTATTTTTATAATCTTTCTCCCTAATCAACCGAAAAGGTCCCCTTAATACAGATATACCATGAATTGTTAAAAAATTATATTAAAAGCAGAAAATTCCTTATTGAGAAAATCATGTTATTATCTATCTTCTGTAAATGAAACGTCCCAAAAATAGAAAAGTTGAATTTATAATTATCAAAACCTCTGCCAAAAACAAATTAATATTAACTACCCTTTATGATTAGAATTATTTATTTCTTCAGGAGTATTCTAATGCTCCAAAAGGTACACCTTTTGAAGTTTATTAAAATCTAGCTAAATTAGTGCTTCGAAAGGTTCAAAATTGCATTTTTAAAGTGCTAAATAATTAATGGTACCTTTTGAAATATTATTGGTTTCATTTCATTAGAAACACTTACGGCTATATAACCAAAAAATGTGATATAATATCTATTGAACATATGAATAGGATAACAACTACCTGCTGTTGGCAAGTAGCAATTTATCTAATGAGAAGATCACTTGTTTCCAAGACAAGTGATTTTTTTATATACATTACCTATACTATTTTTGAAATCCATTAGATATTTTAGTTTCCTTAATTTATATTGTGTACTCATTTCCCCACTCCTTTGATTTAAATATTATATCCCGTTTTCAGCAGCATCGAGTTATAGTATCGACTAGATATATAATAAATATTGTTTAATCTAAAAGTCACTGTTATAGTCACCTTTTATAAATCCTTCTTCACTAGAGTCAAATGAATATCGCTTTTCATATCCAACTTCATATTCTTCCATGTAATTTCGTTCTTAATGTGTAAAAGTATAAACGTGGACATTTACACTTTTACACAAGTTCACAAAAATAATACAACAATAAATTTTTATATTGTAATATAATTGAATAGAATTCGTTATATACAAACAGGAGGGATTTCATTGGAAGGATTTGATGATGAGCTACGCCAAATTGATATGGATCAAAAAGAAGCAATACTAGTTGTAAGGGCTTACAAAAGGTATTTAGCAAAAACAGATGAAGATAGGGAATATGGAACAGAAGTTATTGAACGTATTAGCAATAGTGATACTACTCGTGAGGATGCTGATTTTATTATAAGATGCACGGAAGTTATTGATGATTTTATTGATAAAGTTGTCGAGGAGAAAGTAGCAAATAAAAGCTAACCTATACTACTATAGGAAACCCCTCCTCAAAAAACTTCTAACATATAGACTACAGATTATCTCTAAATGAGCTTGTTGCTTTACGAATGAAACATTTGCATTTTTAGAACTATACATTATCTATTCCTGAACTAGTGACCCAATATATCACAGCGATAATTCACTCTTTGTTTTTTGACACTTTAGGTTCGGAATCTATCTTTGGAGTTATGATGAAGATGTACCAAGATTTCTCACGGGAATCTCTATTCAAAAAAATGATTAGTTTGGAGATAAAGCGGGCAAATTTGAGGAAAGGGATCTCTGCATAACATTTTCAAAATACTTTTATTTTAAAGATGATCCAGAAGCAATTAGGATTTAAAACTCACATATAATTCTTTAGTCGAAAAGGAATAAAAAACTAGTTTGTTAGACAAACCGCTTTTTCTTTTTACACTTTTTTCTTTTTGGTAAGTCAGGAAACTTCTTCATTGTGTCAACAGCATGCATGAGCGTGAAATATGGATGTTTTAAAATCATTTTCGGTCCGCTCTTTTTCATAACTTCCTTAACTAAACCTTTCATATCTGGTTTATAACAATGAATTTTGCAATTTTGACATGCTGGTTTCTTTTCTTGAAATGGACATTTGGATAAACGAAAATAAGCATAATCTTTTAATTTTTGACATTCTTCACATAGAGTATTTTGTTGATGTTCGTTTTTACAATACATATCAATCATAATGCTAATTGTTTTCTCTTCACGTTCAATTCGATTCATAAATTGGCGCCTCCTGTTTCAAAGTCTCTCTGCTTTGATTGTAAAACTTTTTTAGAGAGTCTACTTGAATTTTTAATGACAGTTTTTCTAATGTTTATCTCTTTCCTAAGACTTAAATATGGTCCTTCTTTTTCTTGTGAGCTTCGGGTACTTCAACGACTTGAATAGCAAGAGTTCACTTGATTTTTCCACGTTATTAATTGATTCTATTGGAAGGTGAGGAGTATTTGAAGTTTACTGCTATATCAAATAATTCAGCCTAGAGCACGCAACCAGCGTTTTGTTTTAGGGCCACTATACAATTTTTAAATTAATGAATATGTGGTGGTACCGCTTTTTATAAAATTGGCTTTTAAGCGGAATAAATGTTAAGTTAACTTTACATTTTGTTAATTATGGTATACATTGAGGTAAGAGGTGGCGAACTTGACTATTTTTAACAAAGTAAAGGAAATTAGAGCTCGTTTTAATTTCACACAAAGTGTATTAGCTGAAAAAGTTGGAGTGACGAGGCAAACGATCGCAGCAATTGAAAAAGGGGATTACATCCCTTCATTATTACTAGCATTGTCAATTTGTGATGTGTTTGATTTGAAGATGGAAGAAGTGTTTGTATTAAATAAGGAGGAAGAAGAGGATGAATAGATTGATGATTTCTTATGTGATTAATGTACTTATTATGGCATTAGCATGTTGGGTATTCATTGAACTTTATTACGGCATTATAGAACTTGCCAATATTATTAAAGCTAAGAAAGTAGCCTTTGAAGTATCATTAAATATTACACCAGTCTTATTCTTATTAGTTATAGGTATTGTAATAACAATTTTTTATAAAATACAGAGGAAGAAATATAACGCTCTTTCATATCTGATGTATCCACTATTGTTTCCCCTAGAAGACGAACGTGAAAAGTTAATTACTGAAAGAGCTTGTCGTACAGCATTTGTTTCACTGTGGTATGTGTTAATCATCGCAATTGGATTTTTAGTGCTTTCTCCTATTTTTAATATGTATATTCCAGGATATCCCTTATACATTGTATTTAGTGTTTTCTTTATTCAAATGACAGTTTTTTATTTATCTTTATACCGAAATAAAATAATGTAAAGTGAGACCCTCTTGTAAAAGCAAGAGGGTTCCTTTATATGCATGATTTATAGTGATTCCCTTAACAATTTTCTATTTTCTAACATATCATTTAATAGAATCTGTCCCATCATCATTACAAAGTTATCCCTGGTTTTTGTATAGTAGTCATTAAGTTTTAATAGATAGTCTTTCCTGGGGACATAGGTGATTACAAATCCACGGTTTACTTCTTTAGGCAAAGGAATATATATATTTTTAACATCCTGGTTTGTATTGTTGGGATTTTTAAATAATAAATCATTTAGATTACTAAAAAATTCTTTTCCATTAGAGATAGGTTGAATTTTTTTAGCTATGTGAACACCATTATTATTTTTATTTGAATCTATTCCCCATAAAATTACACCACCAGAAGCATGAGAAAAAAACGATATAGCTTTTTCGTAATTCTTTTTATCATCTATTGAAAGGGTACTAGTTGTACAATTTTTTTTGCATTGAAATGTAAGGAATATATTCTCTTCTTGTTGTGTAATGAGCATTTTTTGAATGTATGAAAATCCTTCTTGTTGAAGCTTTATAAAAATCTTCTTCGCATTCGCCAAATTAAACATTCTCCTTTTCTGCTTTGTAGCAAAATATTTAAAAGAGTAAATCAAAACAAGTAAACTTTGTATAGGAAATATATTTTTTAAAATTCTAATGCTTTTGATTTATTTTTTATTGTATTAATATCCTGGCATTGTTGGGAGAGCTGGGCACATTCATGAAAAGCAAAATGTTTACATCCTACACATTTCGCTTTATTCAAATGTCTTAAAGCACAGTTAATTGCTTCTCCTGTATGATAAAAAAAGTTCTCTTTTCCAATCTCAGCATATAATCCATTCTTAATTAGAGTTGTTTTCAACTCTGATTGAGCCCCTGAGATGAGAAGTACGCCACCTTGTTTTTTAAAATGTTGGACAATATTCCTAAAGTAGGCTTCGCCTGTTGTGTCAATAAAAGGAACCTTGCCCATACGTAAGATTAGAATTTTGGGTCTATAATGAATTGTCGCTAAAATGTTTTGTTCAAATGTTTGCGCAGCTCCAAAAAATAATGGACCTTCTATTGTGTAAATACTAATTTGAGGGCAATCATGAGCATTATTTACCACATGCGGTAATAATTTTTCATTCTTTGTTGTATGATCAGGAAGCACTTTTGACATCACAAGCATATTACTCATACGTTTTGTAAACAAAATAATAGCTAAAATAAGACCGATTTCCACAGCTGTTGTCAAACTTGTAAATACAGTAAGGGAAAATGTTACTAGTAATACAAGAGAATCTCCGGTCTTCATTTTAAGTATATGAACAAAATGCTGTTGCTCACTCATATTCCACGCTACAACCATTAAAATAGGAGCCATACTAGCAAGTGGGATGTGGGAGGCGTATGGAGCTAGCAGTAGAAGCGTAAATAACACAAATACTCCGTGAATCACACCGGACATGGGTGAAACAGCGCCACTTTTAATATTCGTTGCTGTTCGAGCAATTGCTCCAGTCGCCGGAATTCCTCCAAATAATGGGGTAACAATATTAGCAATTCCTTGACCAATAAGTTCTTTATTACTGTTATGTTTACTATTTGTCATCCCATCTGCGACGACAGCAGATAAAAGGGACTCAATACCGCCCAACATAGCAATAACAAACGCAGGGCCAATTAAATGTTGGATACGCTCTATTGTGATCTCTGGTATATCAAACTGAGGTAGTGTATTTGGAATCGTACCATATGCTGTACCAATAGTAGGTACATGACCTGAGAAAAATATAGTTGCAATTATAGTTGAAATCAAAACACCTACTAATGAACCCGGTACTTTTGGCAAAATTTTTGGTGTTACGAGTATAACGAAAAAGCAAATCAAAGCAGTTACTACATTATAAAAATTAGTGGTACCGATATGAGTAAATATTTCTTTCAAGTTTGCTATAAAGTCCTCATGTTTTTTTATGCCTGTTAAACCTAAAAAACTAGCAATTTGTCCAGTGAATATAATAACAGCAATACCTGAAGTAAAACCAATTGTTACAGGACGTGGTATGAACTTAATTAACGAACCTAATTTAAAAATTCCCATAAGGCATAAGATAATTCCAGCCATCAAACCAGCGAGTAGTAAATTTTCATACCCATAAGTAATGACAATCCCTAAAAGAATGGGAACAAAAGCCCCTGTAGGCCCTCCAATTTGATACTTTGAACCACCAAATAGAGAAATAAGTATCCCGGCAATACACGTTGTATAAATTCCATACTCTGGTTTTACACCAGAAGCTATGGCAAAAGACATAGCAAGAGGAATCGCAACAACTCCAACAATCAGTCCTGAAAGAAGATCTTTTTGAAAATGCCCTAATGAATATCCTTCAAACCTTCCCGTAAATAAACCTCTCATTACAAACCCTTCTTTTCTCTTTTTAATAAACTCGGATTACAACTATGTGTCGCATTCGTTTTATACAGGAGGATTTAATTTTTATCAAAGAAAACGACATCCTAATACTTACTATAAGTTTTGCTTAAATGACGTTCTAATTTTCCTATATCTCCACCTTGTTGTACATGGAATTGTAATCTTTCCGCTAGAAGTTCTCCAGCTCGACTATCTAGCTTCTTCGTATCAATAAACGTAGTGACTTTTACTTTATCTGGAGTAATATCTCTACGAAACATCTGTCCTGGAATTTCAGTCCAAAAACGATTCCATTCTTCTAATAATCCTATTTGATCAAACAAAAAGTTCTGAATGCCGCATAACCATGCTGTACAAGCTGTATTCCTTTTTTGACATCCAATACCATCTTGTAAATGTTGACATGAAAAGCAACAAGAATATCCACTTTTAATGCAAACATTACAAACGTGATGAGCTCCTATAGAGTGAAATATCTCAATTCCATGTTGGATGATATCTTCTCTTTTAGCCTCATTGCTCAATTTATTCCTCCTTTACCATTTCGTTTTCTGCTTCATCTAGCTCTTCTAACATAGAAATTGTATCAATTAAATGATTGTTAAAAATTTTCCGCGCAACCACTAATAAATTCATAATCATAGGATCTCGAAGGGAGTATAATACTCGTTTTCCATCTTTAGTGCCAACAACAATATTTTTCGCGCGTAATACACTTAATTGTTGAGAAACTGCAGAACCTTCTTTTTTAAGAATGCTTTGAATTTCATTTACACTTTTTTCACCTTCTGATAGAAGTTCCAAAATACCTATTCGTAAAGGATGCGATAAAGCTTTAAAGAAATCTGCTTTAAATTGTTGCATTTCGGTTCCCATTAAAACACCTCAAGTATATATTTACATTTAACATTTCAGAAGTATCCTATACATCTTCAAATGTTTGAATATGTATAGGATACTTCTAAAGCCAAGAATTATCAATACAAATTTAGAAACTTAAAATAGGTAAATAAATGGTTTTTGGTTGAAATTACGATTCTTTCTTTCGTACACAAAAATCCTATGTGTCCTAGACTATATTTCTAGATAAACCTTATACCTACAGGTTCAGAGGCTATTGAATAAGGGAGAAATAATGAATTTACATGAATAGACTCAAATAACATAAAAGCATTAAAGGAAAGAGGATTTACGGATTTATAAGAACGGAATATTTATGCAAGTAAAGGTGAGCTGTGAAAAAATGTAACAATCTAGTTATAGTATGACGAATAAAGAAAAGAACCCGTTAGTAAAAAACGGATTCTTTTCACTAGGTGTGCAAGAAATTCAAGGTGACTAGAATAAAATCACTTGTATTTTTTTAGGGCACGCACAAGTTTGAAAAAATATTTATTTGAACGTAAAAAGGGTTTATTCAAGATAAAGAAGCTTTTTGAAAAAGTAGGTGGACACCTAAAGGGAATTATTGAAAGACAAATTAATTTTGGTGGGTTACTTGAAGATTCGAGGGCAATTGTTATGCTACACATTGATAAATAGTAGGTTACTTATAAATTTCCTGAATTAGTAATTTTAGAAATTAAAGAAGATGTATAGACTTCATATCCCTAATTCGGATTCACTATATTTGATAGATTACCTGTATTTGTAAAAGAAATATTAAATACAAAGAGGTATTAAAACTACAAAAATAGAATATATAAATTTAAAGATAATTTTAAGGTAAATAAATCCATTAAAAGGTGATAATTTAGTATGTTTACAAAAAATTAGTAGAAATTAATAGTAATGTTTTGTTTGTTGATGTGTATAGGTGGGATTAATGTTAAGAATATTCAATATTAATAATATCAATTTACTATAGTTTACAATTATGTAAAACTATAACCAGGATGGATTTTCTTTAAAACTTATCACTAATAAAGATTTAAAGAAGTTTTTGTTTCATTTTCCATCAAGAAAAAAGCCAATTTTTATATTCATTGGCTTCTTTTAAATCCATACTCTTTTTCATTTATAATTTTACCACATCATCAAAATTTGTATAGAAAAATAATTTAAAAATTCAGACTAAAACACCCGTTGTTATGAATGGAATTGTAGGATTGTTTGGAGTTGGGTTCAAAAATGAATAGACTTGTTCAAATGGGATGAATCAAATCTATTAGAATTAGAAAGCGTTGTCATTAGTGGTGTAATATTGGCAACTATTATACCGCAGAGATTGGAATTATGAATAATAGAGAAATGAGAATTTGTATTTTAGATTTGCAAGATCATCATACTAGTTGTGTACATAAATATTGTATTGATGATTGAAAAATTGGAAAAGCAGCATGTCAAATAGGAACGGAATTGATTTTTGATGAAAAGGCCGCTAAAAGAAAAATAAAATTGAAGTGGGATTACATTTGCTAGCAAGCGCTGGTGTTAAGAAGGAATGGATATGTATAAGAAATGTACATCAATTTGAATGTCAAATAAGTAGTTTACGTAAACAGCAAAATCAATGTGGCTTGTAAATAATTAATTAAAAGTTGTAATAGAAGTGATAAGGATAGAAGTATTAATGGCCTTATTATAAGTATTATCTGAGAAACTAGCAAGAATTGTAGATAACGTAGTAGGATGCGAGAATTTATCAAATAAAATGAGGTGAATGAAACATGAAAGTAATTACGAAAAAAGCACAAGTGATACCCTTAGAGGGGGAGGAGTTTTGTAATCTTCAAGCGGACGCAGAACAGTATAATGCGGAGAAGTGTAATATAGAAAGAGAGTATATCAAGCTAGAAAAAAAATCAGTTAAAAATCGAACGACAGAAGAAAAATGGGATGAAAGATGCAAACAAGCAGTTCAATTATTTAATCAAGGGACCGAATATCCAGACATTGCGAAAATAGTAGGGTGCAAAGTGAGTAGTTTGTATAGAGAGCTCAAGAAACGTGGAGTATTAGAAATGCCAAAGCAAGCGGCACCCTCTAAAACATTAAGGTCACCCATAATACCAGCAAAAACAAAAAAATCTAAGTTTGAACGATATAAAGAGTATTATATGTATAAGTAGAAGGATTAAAGGTTATATAGTTATGTATCTGAATAATAACTGCATCTTAGATTCTCTATTTTTAATTTTTCATAAAGTACACTTTTAGACGTTACATTTAAATTCTTATCAACTCAGTTTTGGGGAATTAGCAAAGATATCAAAATATCAAAAACATACATTTGAATAAATATTAAGGAATTTTTGAGCACTTGCTCCTTAATTGTCGCTAATATGGTTAGTGCTACACACTCTTATGAAATGTATTAATCAAGCTGTACACCATATATAATTAATAGTCTTAATATATAGGTAAATATATATGATTTCTGCAAATGGAGGAGATATATAATGTTAACTGAATTACAAAAAAAGTTTTTCTCAAAATTAAAAATTCCCCCAAGAGAAAATGTGAAATTTGAAGATTTACATAGAATTCTTTTGCAGATGGGGCACTTATTACCTTATGAAAACTTAGACATCATGGAAGGAAATACGAAAGAATTTTCTAGAGAAAATATTGAAGAAAAGCTGCTTTTAAAGAATCGTGGTGGATTATGCTATGAAATTAATTCTTTATTATATTATTTTTTGTGTGATTGTGGATTTAATGTGTATCGAATAGCTGGAACTCTATATGATTCAAAAACAAGAAAGTGGAACCCTGATGATGGCCATGCACTAATCGTTTTACAACACAAATATGAAAACTATATTATAGACGCCGGTTTTGCATCCTATCTCCCTTTACATCCTGTTCCTTTTCACGGTGACAGCGTGACTTCTGTAACGGGTGAATATCGTGTTCGTAAACAAAATACGGAGAAAGGAACCCATGTATTAGAAATGAAAAAAGGAAAAAATGGAGAAACTTCACATTTTTTTGATTCGGATCTTAGTGATACCTGGTCTATCGGTTATGCTTTTTATTTAAATGCAATTAATGAAAAGAAAGTGAATGCTATACAAAACATGGTTATAGAGCATCCAGAATCACCAGTAAATAAGGCGAATATTATTTGTAAATTAATTGAACACGGGCATATTGCACTTACTAAGCAAAGTTTTACAGAAACCCGGCATGGAAAGAAAATTAAAAAAGAAATAACAGAGAAACAATATCATCAAATACTTAAAAATGAATTCAATATTTTTTAGACAAGTAAGATGTAGAAAGTAAACTATAAGATTTTCAACGCATTACGCCCTCATTTGTATAAAAATGGGGGTTTTTAATTAATAAGTGCTTAAAAAATTCTAAAATATTTTTATTTTTATGAATTTTTCTATTGTTAATAGGATAAATTCAGCGATATATAACTTAAATTTATAACGAAATACTATAAATGCTTATTGAATAACAGTGAAAATAACATCAAATATATCCATTTTATTAAAATAGTACTACATTCATAGGGAATTTGTTCAATTGTATATAGAGAGATATTATTTTAAATAGTTATTAATAACGAAAGAGGAGAGGGAAAATTATGTTCAATCAAAGAACAAGAAATGGCGTCAAAAAAATCCTAGCAATTACAGCAGCTAGTACGGTGTTTTCGATGTTTGGATCATCAATTTCTATCATAGAGGCGGCGTCTGCTCCAGGAGTTTATGTTACACCTAAAAATAGTGTTTCTTCAGATATTATTAGTATAGACTGGTCTCCTGTTCAAACAGCACCTTATACATATTGGGCTGTACATAACTGGAACCAGGGGGGAGAAGCTGGTGGGTATGCTGGATTCCAACAACAAAGCGGTTTTGATGAAAATGGAAAGCGTACTTTGCACTTTGCAGTTTGGGATCCTATTTCTTCTAAGGAAGCAATAAAAGCAGAATATGTATCCCCTACATCAGTTGCAAGTAATTTTGGTGGAGAAGGAACAGGTCTTAAAATTCAGACGACATATGATTGGAAGAATTATAATTGGTATCGCATGACAATGCGTTCTTGGCAAGAGAATGGACACACAAAATTTGGACAGTGGTTAAAAGATGTTTCAAAAAACCAATGGAAGCTTATTGGGATTATGGACTTTCCAGTTCCTAACGTTACATTTAACTATGGACAAACGCTGTTTCAAGAAGACTGGCTTGGTAATGGACAAGATGTAAGAGAGGCACGTGTAAAAAATGGATATGGAAGAAATATCTCAGATAAAAAATGGACATCTTGGAATACTCAATCAATAGAGGGGCAAGAGCCATTGAATAATAATTGGGATGGGGGAGCTACTTCAGAATATCTTTGGTTTAAGGCTGGGGGAGACTCTCGATCAACTATTGGAACAGGAAAAACATTTACGTTAAATCAACCTAGCCAACCTGAAATAGGAAAACTAGATTATGATGTAAAGTCTATGTATTATGAAAATGAAAAATTAAATATAACTTGGCAATTAAAAGATAGTAGTACACCTCAATTTAAGGGGAAAATTGAAATTTATAATAATGAAAATATGACGGGCCAACCGATTAACGTAATTAATGATATTAAATCTTACCAAAATGGAATCAGTCAATCTATATCATTACCAACAAATACTTATGCAAAAATTGTATTAACAGATATATTTGATCAAACTGTGGAAAAAAAGGTGAAAATCAAAAATGAATCTCCAAACATTTTAGAAGGGGATCGGTTTGCATGGTCGATGAAGGGTATAGGAGATTTTGAATTTGCAAAACTTGATTTAAATAAATCAACAGAAGAATTGCAAGTTAGTTTAATAGCAGGTACACCACACAATTATTTTGATAGCACGTATGCAAGTATTAAAGTACAGGATACATCAGGTAAAGTGGTATATAACAAAGAGATTTATGGGAATAACAAACAAAATGCTGAATCAAAAACAGTCCCAGTAAAAGTAGGCAATTTTATTGAGCTTACACACCTAGAAGGTGGAGAGAGAGCGACATTAACAAATCTGGATAATAATAAATGCGAAAGCTTTGATAAAAAAGTAATATATGAAGTTACAAAGGATGGCCTGAAGAAAGTAAATCAAATTGTTAATCCGAAACCGGACACAGAAGCTCCAACACAGCCACAAGGATTATATGCAAGCAATGTTGCATCAGACAGTGTAGAGCTAAAATGGAATCCTTCTACAGACAATGTGGGTGTAAAAGAATATCAAGTGTTACGTGATGGACAATTAATTCAAACAGTACAAGAAACAAAGTTTACTGATCAAAACCTTACAGTTAATAAAGAATATAAATATACTGTAAAGGCTGTAGATACGGCTGGAAATATCTCGGTTCAAAGCAACATCCTTACAGTAACAACAAAGAGTCAAAATGTAATGTATGAAAAATGGGATCCTAAAAAGGCATATACAAAAGGAGATAAAGTAGAGTATCAAGGGAAATTTTATGAAGCGGTTCAAAGCTATCAAGGAAATGGGGATCCTACTTGGATATTTGCCTTGTCTTTATGGCAACCATTTAAACTAATATAAAAGTCTTTTACTTAAATTTTATATATTAGTTAAGTGTTCGCAAAAATATGTTTAGATTTTAGCAGAAGATTTCAAAATTGTAAGGGAAAAACTTAAAAACTGTATATAAAGTAAATGGTAGTAAAAATACCAAATCTGAATTTTGTTAAGAAAATGTACTGAAAAAATTGATTATATCAAATGGGAAATAGCTTTATCACTGAGAGAAAAAAACTGTACACAGGGCATCTAAAAAGATACCTTAGCAATAACGACAATTAGGGAGAAGTATTAACTAAGGTATCTGGGTGGATGGTTGCATAGTAAATATGCAATTTTGAGCATTGTTGAATGTATTGGGATATTCAATAAGTTCAGAGTAACACAAAGTTTCTGTTAATTCAGCCGGTAAATTTGTCCAAAAATACGGGTCTATAAATCCACTTTTTATCTCTAGTGTGGATTTATAGATCCTAACAAACGTGTGATTTGAATTTAAAGTAATACCTTTAGAGACTTTTACTTGTCTATTATGAAAATTACACGATTTAGGGAAGTTTCTGAGCATATCGTTAAGATTAGACCACAGGATAAATATAATACTTAAATCATGAGAATCGACAATATCTATGCATATCTTGTCATAACACCAAGACTTTTGGTAACTCTTTATTAATTAGGGGAGAGGTCGTGTTTGATGAGAATGATAATCTGATTAGGAGGCATAGAGATGGAACTAACTAAATTGGAAAAGGTAATTGTTATTAGTACATTTGTTCAAGGGTTAGGTGAGGAATTCCTGGAAAATAGCAAGGAAACCCATTCTTTAAAACAACTACTTAGGGAGATAGAAAAGGTGTTTAATGATTCAACACCGGATCAAATGCGAGAAGCAGCTGAAAGTGTGTTAGAAAAATTCATTTATGATTTAATAAAAGAAAACAATCTTCCACTACTAAAAAATTAATTAAGGCTTAGTGCGAGAACGAGAGGGCAGTAAGGCAATGCCTATAAGGAATCGTTACCGTATCCCTATAAAAATTAATATCAAGCTTGCATAAGGAATGATATATAAAGAGTTTATTCTCTTTATATATGCCAAAAGTCAGTTACTTGTTTTCGAGAATCATGTTTTCTAACAATCTTCATTATTTTTTGCATTGTATTTGGTGATGGTACATAATCCTTGTCATTACACAGTTGGCCTAATGTATTTCTGTTTACTTTACTAGCTTTAGAAAAATCCTGAATTGAGTAATCGTAGCTAGCTAAAAATTTAGCTAGCTTTGTTCTATGTCTTCCAATACCTCTACCCCACACGCTAATCTCCTCCATAATCTTTTTTAATCATCCTTGTCCAAAATGCAAAAAACTATACGCAATTGCAAAGAAAAATTTGCATATTGTACAAGCTATTCACAATAAGATGTATCAAGGTTGCTACCAAATTAGCTATCAAGGTAACTCTACCAAATTTCTAAGTTTGTAAGCCCATGTATCATCAACATTCAAAATTCTGTTTATAAAGGGGAAATTTATATGTTAACTACATTTATCTCTTTAGGAGCTTTAGGAGTAACGACAATTGGAGGGGCGTTGTTAGAAAAGCATCTTGTGAAAAATGATCATGTTGCAGCAGCGAAACTTGTAAGTGATGGAATATATCATGGAATGAGGATAGGTGGAGTTTGTTTCATTGGTTATGTATTCATTCAAATTGTGGAGATGTTTTAAGGAGGAAATTACATGGGGATTTTAAAGGATTGGCTTCATAAACAAAGTTTGAAGAATCGACTTATAGAGGTATTTACAAAGGCAGGTTTATATGTAGACCATCAAATAAGAGGTGGAAAAGTACCCATTTATCCGAAGATACATGACATTTTTTCCTCGAAAGAAAAGGTTCGATACATATTTACCATTCCAAACGGATTAGATCCGAAAAATATTGAAAAGAAGTGGTTTTGCTTTCAACAAATATTAGGGCGTAATGTAGCAATTGAAGGTGATATTAAAAGGTTTGTACTTAATGTGTTTCTTTCGGATGCTGGGCTACAAGCATACAATTACAGTTATAAGAAGTGGCAGCCATTACTTATACAACATCATCTTCCTGTAATTGTGGGGCGTGACCAATTTGGAAATATGATTACGTATGACATGATTGCTTCAAACACGCCGCATCTTCTAATTGCAGGAGAGACGGGGAGCGGGAAAAGTAGTATGGTACGCGTTGTACTGTCTACACTTATTCAATATATGTCTCCTGATAAATTACATTTGTACCTGGGCGATTTGAAGAATTCCGAATTTCATTTCTTGCGAAGGGTGAAACACGTAAAAGAGGTTTGCATGGAAGAAATAGAAATGAAGATTATGCTGCAGAAAGTGTGGAAGGAAATACGCGAACGTAGAAAATTGATGGAAGAGTATGAAGTAGATCATATTGACGAATACAACAAATTAAATCCTGATAATCAGAAACCATATATCTTACTTGCTATCGACGAAGTGGTTATGTTGCAAGATGAAAAGGAATGTATGTCTATAGTTGAAAAAATATCGGCAGTCGGAAGGGCACTTGGAGTTTTTTTAATGCTAAGTATGCAACGACCTGATGCAAAAGTGTTGGATGGTAAGCTAAAGCTCAATATGACGGTTAGAATGGGCTTTAAATGTGATAGTACAATTAATAGTAATATTATGGGTACTCCTGGTTCAGAACGCTTGGAGCAATCTGGCCAAATGATATTAAAGTTAAATGGATTAAAGAAAGTACAATCTCCTTATTTAGAATTAAGTAAAGCCAAGAAGATAGTTGAACCTTATCGCGTTCCGAAAGAGAATATAAAGTTGCAAAACCTACCACAAGAAGAAAATCAATTATTCGGGGTGTTAGATTATGAGGAATAGAGACAAAGCCATACTAAACAATTTGAAGCGTTTTAGATGTATGTCTCGTGATGACATTATTGATTTGCATTTTCAAGGATTAAAGAACGCGGTTACATGCTGTAATACGGTGATGAAGCGATTAAGAAGAGATGGTCATGTGAATGCCAATATCTCGCAACAGCCATACATTTACTTCCCTCAATCCAGCACACTTCGCAAAACTAGCCAAAAGATTCCCCACTTTCTAGGCATATTAGATGTGTATAAACAGCTTATCTATTATGAAAAACCTAAACTGTTTAAAGTGGAGCCAAAGTACGGTAAAGAATTCATGGAACCTGATGCATTTACAATTTGGCGTAGATCTCCATTTTTCATTGAAGTCCAGAAGTCAGTTTACAGCAAAAAAGTTATGCAAGATAAAATAAATAGGTATGAATTATACTTCCACAGTCAGGAATGGCATAACGAATCTTGGCAGCCAAAAGAATCTAAATTCTTTCCATCAATACTTATAATTACTGAAAAGTATTATAATATCAGCTCTTTTAGCCTACGTATTTTTCAAGCTTCTTCAATTAGTAATTTCTTGAATAGCCTTGCTGTAAAAGCACAGTAACAGTCCCTAATTAGGTTTTTCTCTCTAAAGAGGTTTCTTAATTTACATCTACGTTTATTAGGTCATCATTGACTGAATTAGTTCATATATTATTTTGCCAATGTGAATTCTAATACAGTTTCTGTTATTAATACAAGTAGCAATGCTGTTATCGCAACAATTTCAGTATATACACTCCTTAGTGGTATTTCTATAACACTAAATGGTTAAAAATCTTTTGTAGTAATAGAAGTATTTTTCGGAATCTATTTCTTAACGATTCGTCTCTCATCAATAACATATGATAATTGATATTAATCAGTATCTTTTATTTGATACAATCGTTTGATTAGGCGTTCTTAAGTAGTGTTTGTTAACCTTCCGGGAACATAGTTACTTTCAGCGCATCGTCTCTTTAGTTACCGAATCAATTCCACATACTTTTGGTAGAAGGAATATTACCTGGGATTTCGAAAAATGTTTACATATCCTTATAACAATAATTGATATTGGATGTTTTCTACCTTAAAAGCTAGTTAGGCGATAAAAATAACATGAATGGACATAATAAGTTTGGTAAATTCATGTATTACTTTTTTAATCCTAGGTATTATATTGCTTATAAAAGGATGTGTTAGAAGTGAGAATTGGAGTAGTTAAAGAGATAAAAAAGGGAGAAGCACGTGTAGGAATGACCCCTGAAAATGTTCGGAAGTTAGTTGAAGAAGGGCATCAAATCTTAGTAGAAAAAGATGCAGGTATTGGATCAGGATATACAAATGATGAATATACAGGCGCAGGTGCAAATTTAGTAGCACAAGGAGAAGCTTGGGAAGTCGATATGGTAGTTAAAGTAAAAGAACCATTACCTGAAGAATATCGTTACTTTAAAAAAGATCTTATAATCTGGGGTTTTTTACATCTGGCTGCGTCGAAAGAGTGTGTCGAAGCACTGATAAATGCTGGTACTACTGCAATTGCAGGAGAAACAATTAGCGAAGATGGTGTTTTGACATTATTAAAGCCAATGAGTGCAATTGCTGGGCGTCGTGCTGTATTCATGGGAGCATATTATTTAGAAAAACAACATCAAGGAGAAGGGATTTTATTATCAGGTATTGAGGGAATTCCTGCCGGAAATGTAGTTATTTTAGGTGGAGGAAATGCTGCAACTAATGCCTGTGATATGGCAATTGGAATTGGATGTAGTGTTACAATCCTAGAGGTTAATCAAGAAAGAATTGCATATTTAAGAAAGCAATACGTAACAGAAGAAGTAAATATAATTGAATCTAATACTGAAAATCTAGAGCGAACGATTAAAGAAGCAGATTTATTTATTTCAACAATTTTAATACCAGGATCTCGCCCTCCTAAAATTGTTAAAGAGTATATGGTTCAATCTATGAAGCCAGGAAGTGTCATTGTGGATATTGCAATAGATCAAGGTGGTACGGTAGAGACAGTCGATCATTATACAACTCATGATAATCCTATATTTATTAAACATGATGTAGTCCATTATGCAGTACCAAATATGCCTGGTGCTACTCCACGTACTTCAACTATGGCGTTGGCAAATGGAAATATTGAGTATTTACTAGAAATAGCTAAAAATGGATTAGAGAATGCAATCCAAAATAAACCGGCTTTAGCGACGGGGATAAATATTTACAAGGGTACTATAACTTATGAGAATTTAGGTGCAACACTAGAGTTAGATTATAAGCCATTGAAAGAAGTGTTAATATGAGTAATGAGATTTTACCACTCAACATTGGGAATATAAAAAAGGCACAAAAAATTTTAGATGGAAATGCTAGAAAAACGCCTTTGGTTAAATCTTTCTATTTAACCAGTAAAACCGGTGGAGAAATTTATTTGAAGTTAGAAAATATGCAGTTAACGGGTTCATTCAAGTTTCGTGGTGCATTTAATAAAATTTCCCAACTAACAAATGAAGAAAAAGAACGTGGTGTAATCGCTTGTTCAGCTGGAAATCATGCACAGGGTGTTGCATTATCTTCTCATTTACTTAAAATTCAAAGCAAAATTGTGATGCCAACCTCTGCACCGCAAGCTAAAGTGGATGCGACGAGAGGATATGGTTCTGAAGTTATTTTATACGGTGATACATTTGATGATGCAAAAGCGAAATGTGAAGAAATTATAAAAGAAACAGGCGAAACATACCTACATCCATATGATGATGTAGAAGTAATGGCTGGCCAAGGGACAATTGGGTTAGATATTCTGGATGATATGTGGGATGTTGATACTGTTATTGTTCCGATTGGTGGAGGAGGAATTATTTCAGGGATTGCTGTAGCACTGAAATCATTTAATCCCTCCATTAATATTATTGGAGTTCAAGCTGAAAACGTACACGGTATGAAAGCTTCTTATGATGCTGGAGAAATTGTATCACATTATAAAGCTCCAACAATAGCGGATGGTTGTGCAGTTAAAATACCTGGAAATTTAACCTTTGAAATTGTAAAAAACCTAGTAGATGAAATTGTAACTGTATCGGAAGAAGAATTAGAAGTAGCGATGAAAGACTTATTGCAACGCGGAAAGGCTGTCGTAGAAGGTGCGGGAGCATTAGCAACAGCCGCTCTTCTTGCAGGCAAAGTTGATAAATATGTACAGGGTAAAAAAGTAGTAGCGGTTATTTCAGGTGGCAATGTGGATTTAAAACGTATTTCAAGTGTATGTGAGCATTTCTTTGTTGCCAATGAAGTAAAATAACGATTGATGAATGTATATAATAAGTTGATATTGCTAAAAAAGAGCTAGGATGAAACATCTTAGTTCTTTTTTGTAATGTCAGGATACTATTGAGACAGAGTTTGTTTAAAAACAAACTCTTATACAAGGGGTACAGCCACATCGCTATCAAGGGTTCTGGTGCAAAAAATATAACACTTGTGCAATGAATCTGTAAATCTTGGACATACTGATACTATTACTCTACAAAAGGGTGTGTGATCAGTATGAAAAAGGAAACTTTGTTTAAATGGAAGCACTATCAGCCAGATATTATTCTATTAACTGTACGTTGGTACCTACGGTACAATCTTAGTTTTCGTGATTTGGTAGAAATGATGGAGGAAAGAGGACTATCCTTGGCTCATACAACGATTATGCGGTGGGTCCATCAATATGGGCCGGAGTTAGATAAGCGAATTCGACGTCATCTCAAACAAACGAATGACTCCTGGAGAGTAGATGAAACGTACATAAAAGTAAAAGGACAATGGATGTACCTATATCGTGCCGTTGATTCTGAAGGGAACACGATTGATTTTTATCTCAGTAAATCTAGAAATCATAAGGCTGCAAAGCGATTCTTCAAGAAGGCTTTGCGGTCTTTTCATGTTTCAAAACCTCGTGCAATTACAGTTGATAAAAATCCCGCCTATCCCATTGCTATCAGCGGGTTGAAGAAAGAGAAAAAAATGCCGTTAGGCATTCAAATCAGGCAGATAAAATATCTAAATAACATCGTAGAGCAAGACCATCGTTTCATTAAAAAACGTATACGCTCTATGTTAGGACTTAAATCTTTTCGCACAGTTACATTTATTCTTGCAGGAATAGAAGCCATGCATATGATACAAAAAGAACAGATTGATTTACGGGATCAGTCTGTTCAAAATCAAAAACAATTCATTCATCAATGTTTTTTGGAATGTATCCTTTATTTGCACCAGAACCAAAAATAAGGTGTAAGTGTTAAAGATATGTTCTAGTGGAGAAGAAGTAATGGTATGGATTTGGTAGCTAAATCAGTTTGATTTTTATGGGAGAATAACGAGCTGATCAAAGCTTTTTAATGAATTCAATTTCATTATCTAATAATAATGGACGAGTTAAGTGGGAAGAGTTTTCTTCAACCTGAGTAGAATTTTTTGCACCAGGAATAGCAACTGAAACAGCAGGGTGACTTAAAACATAACGTAAAGCAACTTGCGCTAAACTTCGATTTGATCGTACAAGTGAACATAATTTCTCTACTTTGTTTAAGCTATCTTTAAACCACTGTTCTTTTGGCCAATCTTTTCTTAAATCATCGTCTGGAAATTGAGTTTCATGATTAAATTTCCCAGTTAAAATTCCCATCTTAAGTGGACCTCTTATCACAGCACCTAAATTATGTTTTTCAATATAAGGAAGGATGTCTTTTTCAGGTTCTTTATTTAAAATACTATAATCAAATTGCACAACATCTAAATCATTATCTTGATTAAAATGTTTGATATAATCTAAATCATTAGTAGAAACACCAACGGCTCTCACTTTTCCAGATTTTTTTAAGGTTTGGAAAGCTTGTAGAAAGGCTTCTGTTTCTTCAGGTTTATCCCACCAAATATGACAAAAGTAAACATCTATATAATCCGTTTTTAGCCGTAGTAAACTAGCCTCAAATGCATCAATGATCTTTTGAGGATCTCCATAAACAGCTGGTTGATTTGGGTCATAATGATGACCAATTAATCCACCTTTTGTAGAAAGAATGATATCCTGTCTGCGATTATTTATAGCTTTTGCAACTAGTGTTTCACTATGACCTAATCCATAAACATCAGCAGTGTCAATAAAATTGACCCCTAGGTCAATTGCTTTCTCAATTGCATCAATGGATTCATTATCTTTTACTGCACCCCATTCATCTCCACCAATTGCCCAAGAACCGAATCCTATCTCTGAAACTATTAATCCCGTGTTACCTAATAATCTATATTCCATTATGTACGGACTCCTCCTTTACAGTTTATGTTATTAGAAGTATATATAGTGACCAGTTGGAATATTCTTGAATTTGTTTTCGGAGAATAAATTAGGCAATTTACTTTAATAAATATATGCAAGAATACTGTATAAAAAGAAATTAGAATTATTAGTGAAATGGTTTTTTATGCTTAAATTGAATAAAAGTATGAATTGATACAGTATAAATATGAGTTTTATTCATAATTTTAATAACTATGCAATAAGTGAAATAAATGTTGAATTTAGTCGTAAAATATAGATTTACAAATTGCAGAATATGTACATATAGTTGTAACTGTAAATATTATCCGTTTTTAAATATTTATAAAAGGAGAAATTCATATGAAAGAAATACAAAAGAAATATGAAATTGTAGAGGAATTGGATGTAACAGTAGGCCAAGAAGCATTATGGATAGCTCATCAAATGGAAATAGAAAAAGGAATGAACAATGAACCGATTATAATAAAGTTAAAAGGAAATCTTCAAATAGAGGTTTTAAAGAAAACGCTTACTACGATAGTGCAATCACATCCTGCGCTACGTACAATATTTAAGAAGAGGGATGAAAAAATAAAACAATTAATTCAAAAGAATGTAGAATTTGATATACCAATTAAGGATTTAACAGCTTTTAAAAACACAGAACAAAAATCTATTTTAAAAAATTTCTTAGAATCTATAGTGAATGAGAAATTTAGTTTAGAAGAGGGGCCTTTGTTTAAATTCCACATAATTAAACTCAGTGAAGATACATTTATTTTATATTTAATGTTTCATCACATTATTTACGATGGATGGAGTTTAGGAGTTTTCATCCGACAATTATCCAATACGTATGGTGAATTACTTCAAGGGAAGTCGAATGTAGAATTTGAATCTCCTTATAAGAACCTCGTAAAGCATGAGGAGAGTTTTATTGATAGTGCAATATATAAAGAGGGATCATCGTATTGGAAAGATTATTTACAAGGTGAATTAACTCCTACAGAGTTTCCTATTGATTTTGATAAAATGAATGAAAAAAGATATACAGATAAAAATATAAGTAAGAATATTAATTCGGATTTATTTTATCAAATACAATGTTTTGCTAAAAAAAATAATATAAGTATTTATCGAGTAATGTTAAGTACTTATTGTACCTTACTTCATCAAATGACAAATGCTGAAGAGATAATCGTTGGTATTCCAATTAATACTAGACCATATACAGAAGAACGAAATACTTTTGGTTACTTTGTTAATACATTACCTATACGTATAACAATAGAAAAGGGAGAGACATTTAAGGGGATACTTAATAAAGTTAATAAATCTATTCATCTAGCTATTACGTATAAACATAATTCTTACTCACATATAGTAAAAGATTTAAATCTAAATACAAATCATAATATGGTATATTCCACATCATTTAATACGATGAAGATACCGGAATTAAAAATTCCTGATATTGAGTCAACAGTTTTAACAGATTGTAAAAGAGTAAATCCTTTTAATATGACTTGGAGAATAATGCGATATGAAGGGGAAACAGAGAATAAAATTGAGGTTGACTATAACTCAGCATTATATAAACCAGAGAGTATTAGTGATTTAGTCGAAAGGTATATATATTTGTTACAAAAATTAATGAAGAATGTGAATGAACCTATTCATTCATTGGATTTGCTTTTAGAAAAAGATCATTGTCTATACAAAGAGATGAACTCAAATGCTCTTACATATCCTAATTTAAAAACATTAGATCAATTAATCGATCTACAAGCATTAAAATCGCCAAATCAAATAGCGATTTCAATGGGTGACAAATCCATTACCTATTATGAATTACAGCAAAGGTCCAATCAAATTGTGAATTATTTACGTGAAAATGATTTGAAAAAAGGACAACGTGTAAGTATTACAATGGAGAGAGAGATTGATACCATTGTATGGATTCTAGGCATCTTAAAATCAGGTGGAGTTTATGTACCAATTGATCCAAAGTTTCCTGAAAAAAGAATAGAATACATCTTAAAAGATAGCGAAAGTCAAATGATTATTACGAAGAAAGAATATAGGGGATTGGTTGAACGGTTTTCGATTCATACAATTTATCTAGAAGATTTTCATTACGCTAATTCTATAGAAAATATTGCGTCTACACATACCATAGAAGATGCAGCTTATATTATCTACACGTCAGGTTCAACAGGTTTGCCAAAAGGAGTCGTTGTACCACATAAAGGTGTAGTTAATTTATCATATTCAGTAATCAATACATTTCATTTAGGAAAAGAAGATGTGTTTTTACAATTTGCAACGATCATTTTTGACGCCTCCATTATGGAAATATTTCCGATTTTGCTATGTGGAGGAAGAATGCATTTAATTTCTGAAATCGAAAAACGTTCAGCAGAGGAATTTATAAATGTAAGTCAAAAGTATGGTATTACAAATGTGGTTTTACCAACTGCGTTTTTTAAATTAATAGCTGATATGCCAAAAGAAATGTTACTTAAATTAAATTCTGTAAAGCGTTTATTTGTGGGAGGGGAAACCTTACCTGCTGAATCAGTTCGTAAATGGCAAAGTAAATTAGGGTTAAAGATTCCAGTTCTTAATGCATATGGTCCTACTGAAACTACTGTATGTGCAACCATGTATGAAGTAAATGGTGAGATACAAAAAGAAATTTCTAATATCCCAATAGGTAAGCCAATTGCTAATAGTGAAGTTTTCGTGGTTAGTCCGTTCAATACATTATGTCCGTCAGGTGTAGTAGGTGAGTTATTTATTGGCGGTGATGGAGTTGCAAACGGATATTTAAATCAAAAGGAAAAAACAGAAGGGGCGTTTATTTCTCTCGATAAATCCTATAATCGTTATAAAAAGATGTATTGTACTGGGGATTTAGTCCGTCTTTTAGCAAATGGAAATTTAGAATTTATCGGAAGGAAAGATAACCAAGTAAAAATACGTGGGTACCGAATTGAGCCTGATGAAATCGAAGGAACATTATTTAAACATCCAGAAGTGAGGGATGCTGTAGTAGTCACTTATCAAAACGACAAAATCGTTTGTTTTTATTTATCTAAAGACAATACAGAATTAAAACAAGAGGCATTAAAAACATTCTTAAGTGAAAGTTTACCAGATTTTATGATGCCAAATTATATATTTCACCTTGAAAGTTTTCCTGTATCACCAAGCGGGAAACTAGATAGAAAAAAATTAGAATTACAAATCCCATCTTTACTTGAAAACATGCAGAAGCAATATGTTCCACCGATAAGTGAAACAGAAAAAAGATTGGCAAAAACATGGGCAGAGATTTTAAATTTAGGGAAATATAGAATCGGCAGAGATGATGACTTTTTTAAACTTGGGGGACATTCATTGATTGCTGTGCAAGTGTTAAATCAAATTCAAAAAGAGTTTCATCTAAAAATTGAAATTAGAGATATTTTTGAGCATACAACGATTGCTAGTCTATCTGCTTACATCGATAAATTAATGGCAGTAAATCATGATAGGGAAGAACAGGAGATGCAAGTATTAAAAGTTGAAGATAAGGAAAGTTATCAGTTATCAAGTGCTCAAAAAAGAATCTGGTTTTTAAATAAGTATAACGCCATTAATAGAGTATATGATACACCACTACACATATATATTGAGCCGAGTTTAAATAAGGATATTTTACAAGACTCCATAAGATTTTTAGTTGAACGACACGAGATGCTACGAACAGTGTTTATTGAAAGAAATGGAGAGCCTAGACAAGTCATTTTAAACTCAATAGCGATTGACCTGATTCACGATGAGATTGAACATATGTCTAAAAAAGAACAACAAGAATATATACGTACAACAATAAATCAAACGGATCATACACCATTTGATTTAGAAAAGGGCCCTGTTTTTAGGATTAGAATTTTTAATCTGAATAAGAAAAAGTCTTATTTATATATTAATTTACATCACATTATTACAGATGAGTGGAGTGTAAGGAATTTATTAGATGAATTAATGAAGGTATATAGTGCCTTTGCTAAACGTAGGAATCCTGAGTTGCCAACTATTTCTAATCGATATGTAGATTATGCAGAGTGGGAACAGGTGCAGTTAAATTTAGGTCGATGGGATACAGAAAAATCTTATTGGATGGCCGAACTTGCAGCACCTCTTCCTATATTAAATCTTCCTTTAGATTTTAGTAGGAATCGTCAAAGTACAAATAAAGGTACAGTATTTGAAATGAAGTTAGATAATGAAATGAAAGAGTCTTTGAAACAAGTATGTGAACAAGAGAATATTTCTATGTATATGCTATTTTTAGCAGCGTATATTCAATTGTTACATTATCTAACGGATCAAAAAGATATTATTGTAGGTACACCGGTTGTTGGAAGGAATCATCAAGAATTTGAAAAAATACAAGGATTTTTTGTAAATACCTTAGCGATCAGAACACAATTGAATGATGTGAAAAATTTAACACAGCTATTACAAGTAGTGAGAGAGAAATGTTTGAATTCATTCCAAAACCAATCGTACCCATTTGATAAAGTAATTGAGCAAATAAATCCTGATAGAAGCTTTGGGAATAACCCGATCTTTTCTACTATGTTTAGTTATCAGAAAGATATTCTGCAGCAACATGATGCGTATAAGCTTCAGTTGTTACCTAATAAACAAGATATTAGTAAGTTTGACATTTCTTTAGCTGTTGAAGAAGGATTGGATTATGTAGGGATTTCATTTGAGTATGATATTAATCTTTTCAAGGAAGAGTCAATTAACAGGTTTACTCAAAACTTACTTAATATACTGGACGCCTTTATTCATCAACGAACAGTAACATATGAAAATCTTTCATTCCTATCACAGGAAGAAGAATCTTTATATAAAAAGGTAAATCATACAGAAAGACCATATCCTTATTTTCAAAATATACAGGAGCAATTCTATATGCAAGTAGATAGACAACCCGAACGGATTGCTATAGCGACTGTAACGGAATCTTTGACATATAGACAATTAAATATGAGCTCTAATCAAGTAGCTCAACATTTACTCGAAAAAGGTATAAAAAGAGGTGATAAGGTAGCCATATTTTTAGATAGAAGTATGAATAGTATCGTTTCTATGCTTGGAATATTAAAAGCCGGTGCTGCCTATATACCAATTGATGTAAAATACCCTGAGGATAGAATAAATTATATAGTTCGTGACAGTGAGGCATGTAGAATTATAACGAGTAACAAATTTAAAAGTCATTTGAATGTAAGTGATTATAAGGTTTCAATAATAGAGGATATATATCGTACGACTATAAATGATGATGTGAAAATTTTAAATAAACCAGATGACTTGGCCTATGTAATTTATACTTCAGGCTCAACAGGAAAACCAAAAGGTACATTATTAACGCATAAAGGAGTATTAAATTTAGTTGAGTGGAGAAATGAAGTATTTCAGATCTCTCCAAATGATAAAGTAACACAGTTTTATTCCCATAGTTTTGATTCTTCAGTATCAGAAATTTTTTCTACCCTGTTAAATGGGGCGGAACTATATTTATTAAGTGATGAACAGCGCTATTCAACTGTCGAATATGCTCAAGCCATTCAAGAAACTCAAGCAACTATATCTGACTTACCAACAGTATTTTTCAATGAATTATCAACTTCATTAACTAAACTGGATAGCGAAAAGATACGTTCTTTAAGATTTATAATAATGGGAGGGGAAGCTGCATCAACAAATGCCATTAGAAGTTGGCAAAATACTTTTAAAAACCAAGTACAGCTGGTAAATGAGTATGGCCCTACTGAAGCAACCGTTTCAGCAATGTATTATTTCATACCAGTTTTAGAAGGCGAAAATAACCTTTTAGGAAGCGTACCGATTGGTATACCAATTTCTAATACAAAGGTTCATATATTAAATTCATATATGCAATATTGTCCGGTAGGGTGCATGGGTGAATTATATATTGAAAGTCTAGGATTGGCCCAAGGGTATTGGAAGCAGGAAGAGAAAACAAAACAGGCATTTATTTCAAACCCATTTTTAGAAGACAATAGTAAAAGATTATATCGAACAGGTGATTTAGTAAGGTGGTTACCAAATGGAAATATAGAATTTATGGGGAGAAAAGATAAGCAGGTTAAAATTAGAGGGCACAGAATTGAATTAGGTGAAATAGAAGATGCAATGTTACAACTTGAGGGGATAAGTCAGGCTGTAGTAACACAAACGGAAGGTGGAATGTTACTGCAAGCTTATTATAAAACAGTGGCCGGTATAGGGATAGAGAAGAATAAGTTAGCGATACATTTATCAAATGTATTGCCAGAATATATGGTTCCTAAATATTACTCTCATGTGTTAGAAATACCGATAACGGCTAACGGTAAAATTGATTTTGAAAAGCTGCCAAAAATAGAGTTTGGTCATGAGCAAAAAGATGAGTGTAAACTTAAACCTCAAACTAAAGTGCAAAAAGACATTGCAAAGGTATGGTCTGAAGTTCTAAACGTAAAATCTATAGGTTTAAAAGATGATTTCTTTAATTTGGGTGGACATTCTTTAAAAGTTATGCCGGCATTAGTCAAATTAAAACCGTTATACCCTAACTTGAAAATTCAAGATTTCTTTAAGTATAGAACAATAGAAAAATTAGCCTCTCATATTGAAGAGATGGAAGATATGTCGTTTAAGAAAGAGAAAAATATGAATGTAGCATGTATGGAAAATGAAACGAAAACGACTCCTGTTTATGAAACAACTAAATTAGAAAAATGTGAATTAGAAATGGTGAATTATCCAAAAACAGTTTTCCTTACAGGGGCAACAGGATATTTAGGAGCACATATTTTAGAACGATTATTACAGTTACCATCTACGACTATTTACTGTTTAGTAAGAAAAAATGAGGATCAAGTAATTAGTGCAAAGTTAAAAGAAAGAATGGAGTTTTATTTCGGTAAAGAAATTCTCCAAAAGTTGAAGGAGAGAGTAGAATTAATTGAAGGAGATTTATCTCTGATGAATCTAGGTCTAGATTCAAAGCAATTGGATCATTTAAAGAAAAACGTAGAATCAATCATACATTGTGGTGGAGAAGTTAGACACTATGGAGAACGTGAGCATTTCCAAAAGGTAAATGTTCAGTCTACAAAATACTTATTGGAATTAGCTAAGAACACAAATGTGCGTTTTCATTATATATCGACTTTAAGTGTAGTAGGTCAGGCTGAAAGCGATCCAAAAGAATTTGAATTCTTTGAGTCTGATTTTGATAGAGGGCAAAATTTAGATAATCTGTACCTAGAAAGTAAGTTTCAAGGCGAGAAAATGGTCAGAGAAGCAATGGAAAAAGGAGTTCGTGCCACGATATACCGTGTGGGGAATTTAGTGGGTAACTCTAAAACAGGTAAATTTCAATACAATATTAATGAAAACGCATTTTATAGATTATTAAAAGGGATATGCCTATCTAGCATAGCTCCTGACGTCAATACGTATGTAGATTTAACGCCTATAGATTATGGAAGCTTAGCTATTACTGAATTATCTTATAAGGATAATACAGTAAATAAAACCATGCATATTTGTAATCCAAATCAGCTTAAATGGGACCAATTTATTAATAGTTTACAAGCTTTTGGATACGATATCCTGTTAATGAAACAAGAGAAGTATATAGAGAAGTTTTTTAATACGAATCTAACTACTGATGAACAGAAAGCTTTAGAGCTCATAATGCCTTTATTAGAATCTGTAGAAGAGCTATCAGTAGCTATACCATCTTGTTTATACACGCAAGGATATTTGAAGAATATACACTGTGTAGAGCCAAATCAAGAGTATATCAATTTGTTATTAAATTATGCTATGAGTATAGAGTATTTACCATTAATTAAAGAACCAATACTGTTGTAGTATACTCTATCTATTTTGAGCAAAAGGGAAGAAGGGTTTCACTTCGAAACTTTTTATTTAAAAATCTTAATTATTTGAGTACAAAAAATAAAAGATTGTATAGCGAAGAAGTAATAATGAAAAAGAACCTGTTTTCCATGGAAAATAGGTTCTTTTTTGGGGTAAAGATAACTTAGGGGTACGGAAAAGATTCCTTCCCAATATGATTGGGATCGCACTATAGAGAATATATAAATATAAAATTATACATATTTATATTGAATATTTTTAATGACTTTAAAATCTAATATATAATTAAAAAGTTTTTAATGAATTGATAAGGAGATGCGAGTATGAAGAAAATCATAGGACTTATAGTATCATTATTTTTATTATTCTCTACCTATGCACCAACATTTACAGCAGCAGCTGAAGTTTTAAATAAAGTAGGTTGGGTGAAGGAAAATGAGAATTGGTACTATTATCAAAAAGATGGAAGTAAGCAAATAGATAACATTACTTTAGGTGGAATAGAGTATTCCTTTTTTAAAGATGGGAGGCTATTCCAAGGGAGAAAACAGGTAGGAAAAGACGATTTATATTATAGTGAGCCTGGTAAATTAAAGACTGGATGGAGTTTTTCTGCAACTTCATGGAGCTATTTAAAAGATGGGAAGTATGTAACAGGAACATTTACCTATCAAGGAAAACCATTTGAAATTAATAAGTACGGGGATATGGAAAAAGGATGGGGATGTCTTAGAGGTCATTTCAAAGCAGGGGTTATGGTATCAGGTTAAATATCAAGGAGAAGTCGGTTATGTTCGGATATTTGAATCTGTTGTAATTGGTGAATCACCAGTTCGTTCATGGGATGTAACAAAGGAAGCTACGAATTTGTCTCATTTTATGATAACGGAGTATCATAAAGATCCTGAAAAATACTTTCCACCCAATATTCAAAAGAAATTTGATAAACAACTAGATAGTGATTTAGCTCTTCTTGCGAATGGGTTAAAATGGATTGATCAATTAAAAGAAGCACTTTATTTAGACAATAAACAAGGATGGGTACAAGAAGAAGGAAAATGGACGTATTATAAAAAAGATGGGCAAATAATAACAGGTTTCCAATCAATTGATGGAAAACGTTATTATTTTGGTACCGATGGTTTTATGCAAACCGGATGGGTACATACAAATGGATACGATTATTATTTGGGAACCGATGGCGTGGTGCAAACTGGAATCCAACATATTGACGGAAAAACTTATTACTTTGGCCCGTTAGGTCCTGTACAATCTGGATTTACACATGTTGATGGGAAACCGTATTATTTTGATGCTTCTCATGAATCAAGAAATGGTTGGATGAAGCAAGAGTTTAATTGGTATTTGTTACAGCCTTCAGGTGCATTACAAACAGGAGATTTTACATATAAAGATAAGAAATTCTCCTTTAATCAAGATGGAGAAATGGTTAAAGGATGGGTTACATTAGAATCCCTTGTTAAAAAAGTATATCCTGAGCCAGATTTAAGAAAAGCATTACGTGCAAAACGTGTAAATAAGGGTGAAGTGATAGAAGTAACTGGGAAAGTCGGTTCTTGGTATGAGGTTAATTATCAAGGAGAAAAAGGATACGTACGTATTTATGATGCTATTATCTTTGATCAGGAAGCTAAAAGTCCAGATGCTCATATTCCATATAAAAAGTAAGAATTGAGGTCGAAAATGAACGTACAGAGAATACAAGCAGAATTTGAAAAGTTACACTATTGTGATGCATGGGTTACTAAATTAGTATGCGACTATTTTGGTGATGAGGTACACCTAACTTATAAGGATGAAAATGAAGACGTAGATTTTCAATTTAGTGGTTGCTATAGAATAGATTTCAAACATACCATGGGATATGTAAAAGAAAAGCCAATAAAAACATTTACATATGAACAGTTACCATATTTTCTTCATGATATTGAAATAAGTGAAGTAGAAAAAGAGGGCTTGAAATTATATACCTGTAATATAATTATGCCTCCTATGGAATTAGAAATATGGTGTAAGGATATAAAAATTGAAAGATAAGTATTTGCAAAAGAAAAAATGCTAAGTAAATGCTATATTGTTGTAAAATAATTAAACGGACCTTAGATAAACATAAAACTGTGGAAATATTTAATTCCTGCGGTTTATATTATATCAATTTGATTTTCTTTCATATTGATTCTTTATATCTCAACTCGTTTCTGTATCTCTGCAATATTATGAATTTCTTTTTAAACGCTATGCTTGGTATTATCAAGCATTTGATGTGGGGATAGGTGAAACGGTTGAATTTTAAGTTTAAAGATAAAAATAAATAAGGGGAATATGTTATGAAAGTAACTTGTTTATATAATACCGGAAATGCCCTATCTAAGATAACAGAGGAAACATTTAATTTAACCATTGAAAAAGAGTATATTGTTTATGGAATATATAAATTACAAAGTGGTGAGTTAACATATTTAATCTTAGGAGAACGTGAAAATATACCATCATGGTATCCAGCAGAATTATTTAAAATATCTGATGCGTTACAACCTTTAGAATGGTATTGTGCAGAACACAAACAGGTTAACGATACAACTATAGATTATATATGGGGATATAAAGAGTTAGCCTTGGATGATACACATGCTCTGGGGTTAATAGAAAGAGAAAATAAAGATATGGAACTATTTTTAAAGCGTAAAGCTGAGATTGACGAATTTGAGGAATTGTATAAATAAATTAAATTTATTTATGAAAAACGTAGGAATTAAATATTCCTACGTTTTTTGTTTATAACATGTAAATACCTGATTTTTACAAAGGTTAAAGGATCAAATGGAAAATTTTTAATTTATCCTGCATAAGCAGAATCGTTTCTGTAATTCTACTTAATAGAATACTCCCCTGTATAGCATCATTATCGGGTCCTGATTCCATGAGATTGAAGTTAAGATATATTGAAAAGATCTTATTGAGATTTCTTGTCAATTTCTCATAAGTTTTCAGTTTATTCGGAAATTTAGTGGTTTTAATTTTACAGTTCAGTGAAATAGTGGGTTTGAAGATAATATAAAGTGTCTGTAAGACAATAGTTATGGGTATAAGATAAAAAATTGTATGTGCATATCAAAACATAACGGAAAATCAACAACATGAACGGAAGGGTAAACAGGATTGTAGTATATGTAATTCCTCTGGAATGGATTCACTTATAGATCCTCATCTAAACTAAAAAATTTCGCATATAACTTCATTTATGTTTAAAGTTTAAAAGCTCACCATAGATGATTTATAGAGAATACAATTATAAATACAAGAAAATCTAATTTAAAATTGAAAATTCGTTCTATTTTGGTTAGATATGGAATAAATGAATTTTATTTCTCAATATTCACTGTATGTCACTTTTTTGTTTTTTTCTATATGATATTGGAAAAAGTATGCTTAATTTCATAACATAAAACCCCTACAAAATTATTACTCTACAAATTAATTTCTTAAATAAAACTTCTTGTGAATATGTTACTAACTACATAAAGTGTAATATTAACAGAATTATTACCAAAGTATTAGGTTTTTAGAATAAAAATGAGTGCTCAAAATATCATTGAAATCCAGGAATAGAAATTGTAATTAAATTTTTTTGTTTTCTGTCAGGTATGTAAATCACTTTAGCTACTTTATGGGTAATTTCATGTGTTTTTTCTTTTGCTTAAGTTTATGAAATAGGAGTATTAGCGCTAAATATTGTAGCTAAGAGTATGTAAAGCATAGAAAATCCGAATTAAACAAAATAGGAGGAAAGTGAAAATGAAGCATCAAGATGATAGTAAAACTGGTTTGGAAATAGCGATTATTGGAATGGCAGGTAAATTTCCAGGTGCAAATGAAATAAACCAATTCTGGGATAACCTAAAAAATGGTGTTGATTCAATTTCTACATTTACTGAAGACGAGTTAATTAAAGAAGGTGTTAATTTAGATGTTTTACAACATCCTAATTTTGTGAAAGCAAAAGGGTATTTGGAGGAAGTAGAATATTTTGATGAATCCTTTTTTGCTTATACACCTAGAGAAGCGAAAATAATGGATCCTCAGATCCGTATGTTACAGGAAACAACATGGGAAGCATTAGAGATGGCAGGCTATAATCCATTTGATTATGAAGGATTAATAGGGTTATACGTAGGAGCATCTACTAATTTTAATTGGATGAAGCACACGCCATTATTAAACAGTGATAGTGTGGTTGAGTTTTCAGAGGCGGGTACTCTTTCCTATAAAGATGCAATTTCAACGCTTACATCCTATAAGTTGGGACTTAAGGGACCGAGTTTTACATTGTATACAGCTTGTTCTACATCCCTTTTGAGCATTCATCTTGCATGTAGATCATTGTTAACTGGAGAATGCTCTATTGCAGCTGCAGGTGGAGTATCTATAACGTATCCTAAAAAGAATGGTTATAAATATCATGAAGGAATGACAAGTTCACCTGATGGCAAAGTGCGTACTTTTGATGCAGAAGCCCAGGGTGCAGTTTTTAGTGATGGTGTAGGTATGGTAATACTAAAGAGATTAGAAGATGCGATTGCTGATGGAGATACGATATATGGTGTAATTAAAGGATCAGCGGCAAATAATGATGGAGGTCGAAAAGTAGGCTATACTGCTCCGAGTGTTGAGGGACAGGCTGAAGTAATACAAGCAGCACATAGTTTTGCTGAAGTTGATCCTTCTACTATTAGTTATGTAGAAACGCATGGGACAGCAACGCCATTAGGCGACTCTATTGAAGTAGAGGCTCTAAAGAGAGCGTTTCAAGATGTGGACAAGAAATCGTTTTGTGCAATTGGTTCTGTAAAGAGTAATGTAGGTCATTTAGATACAGCTGCAGGGGTAACGGGACTTATAAAGACAGTTTTATCTATGAGACATAAACAACTCCCGCCAACTTTAAATGTGAAGCGCCCTAACTCGAAAATTGATTTTATAGATAGCCCATTTTATATCAATACTGATTTGGTGAATTGGCAAAGTGAAGATAATAATCTTCTTCGAGCAGGTGTGAGTGCTTTCGGATATGGTGGAACTAACGTTCATATTGTATTAGAAGAAGCGCCTAAAGTTAAAAGTTCTGCCTCTACTAGAGAGAAAAAGTTAATGGTTCTTTCTGCTAGATCAAAAGAAGCTTTAAATAATGCTACAGTAAATATGGTTCAATATCTGAAATCTAATAAAGATGTTGAATTAGCAGATGTAGCATACACATTGCAAACTGGCCGTCGACCATTTCCATATAGAAGAGCGGTCTTATGTAAGGATATAGATAGCGCCATAGACAATTTAAAAACAGTTAAAGATTTTCACGTAAAAACGCAAGAAAATCCAGATTTGGTATTTGTGTTACCTAGCGAATACTCATCAATTATTGAGAATGTAAAAGAACTATACCAAAAGGAACCATTATTCTTACAAGTATTTGAGCGTAATATGACTGATGCCCAAATGTATACTGGAAAAGCATTGAAAGAAGCATTCTTTAAAGGAACAGATGATAGCTTGGTTGAAGATTTAACCTTCTTCGTCTGCTTGCAATCGATTATTGATGTATTAATTGAATGTGATGTACGTCCTTATAACATTATTGGTACAGGCTTAGCTGGAATGGTTTCAGATATTTATAATAAATCTCTTAAGCCAGAAGATGTTCTGAATCAATTAGTTGAGAACTATACAGAATGGACGCATGGAGAAAAAGTAGAACTTCTAACACAAGTTAAGGATGTAGATCCTAATTCTGTGATTGTACATATTGGAGAGTTGTTAAATTCTGAAATTAATAATAATCAGATTATTTTACAAAACGACTTGTTAGAGGTATTGGGACAAGCGTGGGAGTTAGGGGTAGAAATTAATTGGAGTAAACTGTATGAAGAGGAATATAGATTACGTATTGCCTTACCAACTTATCCTTTTGAGAAAAAACGATATTGGATAGATCCAGCTGAACAGCAAAATATAACTAATAGTGAAGAAACATCGATAAAGAAACGTTCTAATATAGCTGAGTGGTTCTATACTCCAGGTTGGATGGAAAAAGAAATTGTAGATGTAACTAAAGAATCTACTAAAAGTTGGTTGTTATTTTTAGACAATGAGCATATAGGCTTAGCTCTTAAAGAAAAGCTTGAAAGAGATGGACATCGTGTTATAACAGTCGGTCTGGGTTCTTCATATAAAAAGATTAGTTTAAATGAATTTACAATATGCCCTACTGAACAAGAAGATTATTATCAGTTATTTAATGAGCTACAAAAACAAGAGTGTTTACCAGAGGAGATTATTCACCTATGGAATGTGGATAATAAGGATTTAGGTATCGAGACCTTAGATACTGGATTCTATTCATTAATATCACTTGCAAAGACAATTAGTAAATTTAATTTACTTTATCCTATCAATATAAATGTTATGACGAATAATATGCAAAAGGTAGTAGGAGACGAGTCTGTTATTGCAGAAAAATCTACTCTTTTGGCTCCTATAAAAGTATTTCCGCAAGAGTATCCAAATATTAGATGCCGTAGTGTAGATTTTATGTTGTCTGATAATGAAGAAGCATTAATATCAAACTTATATTCTGAAATTCAAACGGACATTATTGACACTGTAATAGCAATTCGAAATAACACTCGTTACATTCGAATCTATGAGCCTATACCTGATGAAAAAGTAAGTGAAATGCTAGTAATAAATGAAAATGAATTAGCTTCAAAAATTCCGAATATTCGAACGGAAGGGGTTTATTTAATTACTGGTGGAATGGGAGGAGTAGGCCTTAAATTAGCAGAATATTTGGCGCGTACAGTAAAGGCTAAACTAATATTAGTTAGTAGAACAGCTCTTCCTGATCGTGAAGAATGGGATCAGATTCTTCACGATCAGATTGAAAACGAACAATTATGTCAACGTATTAACCATATTCAGAAGTTGGAGTCATTGGGAGCAAAAGTAATGACAGCTGTTGCAGATGTTGCTGATGAAGAGCAGATGAGAAACGTGATTCATCAGGCCGAGGCTAATTTTGGTCACATAAATGGGGTAATTCATGCAGCAGGTGTCTTACGTGTTAAATCAGCTCAGTGTCCAATGGAAAAGATAAGTAGGATTGAATGTGAAGAGCAATTTCTTCCTAAAGTACATGGTGTGCTAGTTCTTGATAAGTTATTGAGTAATTATGATCTTGATTTTTGTTATCTTGTTTCATCACTTTCACCTATTTTGGGTGGATTAGGTTTTGTGGCCTATTCAGCAGCAAACCTTTACTTAGATAGTTTTTCAGACAAAGTGAGTAATACATCTAATAATCGATGGACCAGTATTAACTGGGGAGATTGGCAGTATACGGGAGCTCAACAGGTTAATAAAATATTCAATGCTCAAAGTATAGAAGCACTTGAAATGACATCTGAGGAAGGACAAAAAACATTCCAATGTGTGCTTGGTTTAAGTGGTTTAAATCAGGTAATTATTTCTTCAGGAGATTTAAATAAACGTTTTGATCAATGGATTAATCTGAATTCTCGTAAACGAATTTCTGAATTGGAAACTCAAACGAAAATGAGAGATAAGTTCAGAACTCAAGATGAAGTAGAGGAAATAATTATAGGAATTTGGAAAGAGTTTTACAGTGTTGATACTGTAAATGTAAATGAAAATTTCTTTGATCTTGGTGCAACTTCACTTCATATAATTCAAATTCATGAGAGATTAATTAATAGATTAGAAAAACAGATTTCAATTGGAGTTATGTTTGAGTATCCAAGTATTCGTTCTTTAGCGAGATACTTAAGTGGAGATAAGCAAAAGAATCAAGTTAAACATACAAAACGTTTTAATCGAAAAACGAAAGAAGATAACGATATTGCAATTATAGGAATAGATGGACGTTTTCCTGGAGCACAGAATGTAAATGAATTCTGGAATAATATAAAGTCTGGTACAGAGTCTATTCAATTTTTTACAGATGAAGAGTTAATTGAATCTGGTGTGAATCCTATGGAAGTAAAAAGCCCTAATTATGTTAAAGCGAAAGGGTATTTGGAGGGTACTGATAATTTTGATGCTCCATTCTTTGATTATACACCTCAAGATGCATCATTAATGGATCCACAACTACGAGTATTCCATGAATGTGCGTGGTCTGCCCTTGAACATGCTGGATATAATATTGAGACCTACCCGGGCCTAATTGGTGTATATAGTGGGGCATCTCCTAACTTATATTGGCAAGTGTTATCTACTCTATCAGAGGCAAATGAACCAGCTGGGCAATTTTTAATTTCATTACTTAACGACAAAGACTCGCTTAGTACTCAAATTTCTTACAAATTTAACCTTAAAGGACCAAGTATGAATATCTTTACGGGATGTTCAACATCATTGGTGGCTATTCATAATGCAAGCCAAGCATTATTACAGGGGCATTGTGATATTGCTATAGCTGGGGGTATTACATTAACTCAACCTGAAAAAGCAGGTTATACCTACCAAGAAGGAATGCTGTTTTCTTCAGATGGCCATTGTCGTCCTTTTGATGAAAATGCAAATGGAATGCTTTTTGGAGACGGTGTTGGGATTGTTGTTCTGAAGCCTTTACAGGAAGCTATAAATGATGGGGATACTATACACGCAGTAATAAAAGGAACGGCGATTAATAATGATGGGAATCGGAAAATTGGTTACACTGCGCCTAGTGTAGAGGGTCAAGTAGAAGTTATTAAAATGGCGCAACATGAAGCAAATGTAGAACCTGAGTCCATTTCCTATATTGAAACACACGGAACTGCTACTAAACTAGGAGATACCATTGAGATCAAGGCGCTTAGTGAAGTGTTTAACTCTAATGAAAAACAATCTGTACCAATTGGATCTGTTAAAGCAAATGTGGGCCATCTAAATGCAGCGTCCGGTGTTGCGGGACTAATTAAAACAGTCTTTGCGATGAAAGATCAGGTTCTTCCGCCAAGTGTGAATTTTACAAAACCAAACACGCAAATTGGATTTGAAAACACACCTTTTTATGTAAATCAACAATTAAATGAGTGGAAAGAGGATAATAAACCATTACGTGCAGGTGTTAGTTCATTTGGTATTGGTGGTACAAATGCACATATTATTTTGGAGGAGGCACCAAAACTTGAAGCAACCTCAAATAGTAGACCATACCAGATGTTAATGATTTCGGCAAAATCGAAAGATGCTTTGGATCGTATGACTTTGAATTTAGGAAATTACCTTGAACAGAATCCTCATGTGAATTTGGCAGACGCTAGTTATACATTGCAAATTGGACGTAAGGAATTCAAGCATAGGAGAGCTTTAGTTTGTTCCAGTACCCAAGAGGGAATTGAACAATTAAACCAGCCAGAAGGAAGAAGAGTACAATATGCAAATGTAAAAGAGGAACATCCTAAAATTAACTTCCTGTTTTCTGGGAACGGATCGCAATATGTAAACATGGGGTTAGAATTATACGAACAAGAGGCAATTTTCCGTGAAGCTATGGATGAATGCTTTGCAATCCTTCAATCTGTTACGAATGTAAACATGAAAGAAGTGTTATACCCAACTTCTTTCAGTATTGATGAGGCAACGGAAAAATTGAAAAGAATGGAATTTAGTCAACCAATTCTTTTCGCGTTTGAATACGCAGTTGCGAAACTATTAATGGGTTGGGGAATTAAACCTGAAGCAATGATTGGATATTCTTTTGGTGAATATGTAGCTGCTTGTTTAGCAGAAGTATTTACTTTGGAAGATGCATTTAAATTAGTTGTAAAAAGAGGTCAGCTAATGAGTAGTCTTCCTGCTGGGGTAATGCTTAGCGTTCCACTTCCAGAAGAGGAATTAATTCATTTAATTAATTCTTTTGAAAAAGAATATCAACATACCATTTCTTTAGCAGTAGTTAATGGTCCAGCTTGTATAGTTTCTGGGACAGAAGAAGCAATTGTAGATTTTGAAAATGAATTAAAGAAAAAGCGTTTAATGTGTATGCGAGTAACGATTGAAGGAGCAGCACATTCACACGAACTGGATTCAATTCTGGACGAGTATGCTTCCTATGTGAGTACATTAACACTCAGGGAACCTAAAATACCTTATTTGTCAAACTTGACTGGTACTTGGATACGATCTGAAGAAGCAACAAACCCAGTTTATTGGGTAAAACATATGCGTGGAACTGTTCGATTCTCTGATGGAATTCAAGAATTGAATAGGGATAATACAAGTCTATTCATAGAGATTGGTCCTGGAAATGACCTTAGTAGGCTTACTAGTCGCCTCTTAGATTATGAAAATGGTAATGAAAGAATATTTAATACGATTCGATCTGTTCAACAAGATGTATCAGATATGTATTTCTTATTTAGCCACATCACTCGAATGTGGGTAACAGGTATTTCTATAGATTGGGAACAATTTTATAAAGATGAGAAGAGAAGACGTATCCCATTACCAATGTATTCTTTCAATAAAATATCTTATAAATTACAAGGTAATCCGTATGATCTAGGTCAAAAGCTTAATAGTAAGCAATCTAAAATTAGTAAGAATAACAATATTTCTGAATGGTTCTATACGCCGCAATGGAAAAGTTCTACATTGTTTGAACCAAACCATGATGTGAATGAGACATGGATTGTTTTTGTAGATCAAGAAGGGTTAGGTAATGAAATAGTTAAGGACTTATTAAATAAAGGACAGAGAGTAATTACAGTAGAACCTGGATTAAGTTTTAATAAGGAGAATAACAATCACTTCATTATAAATCCTGAAGAACGTACAGATTACGTTAAGTTATTGGATGAAGTACAAGAAATATGTGGTTTACCTACAAGAATAGTTCATATGTGGGGAATTACGGATGAGGAAAGACAAGCCTCAATTGAATATGTAAATTGTAAACAGAACTTAGGATTCTATTCAATTTTTTACTTAACTCAGGCACTAGGAGACAAGAATATCTCTGATTCAATCTCAATTCGAATTATTACAAATGGTGTTCAACAAGTGATTGGTGATGAAGAATTAATTCCAGAAAAATCAACTGTACTTGGAACGTCATTAGTTGTTCCGCAAGAGTATTCTTATCTTTCTTGTTCAAGTGTTGATGTTGTTTTACCTCTAAACAAAGAATGGAAGAGTAGGTTAATAAATCAATTAGTAGAGGAATGTCTTTCAAATACGAATGATAAGATGATTGCTTATCGAGGAAATAAAAGATTTGTTCAAACTTACGAGCCTTTACAACTAGAACAGCCAGCTAAAGAGAAACTGCCTTTACGAAAAAATGGAATTTACCTTATTACAGGAGGACTCGGAGGTATTGGCACAATCCTTGCGAAACACTTGGCTCAAACTGTACAAGCCAACTTAGTTCTTCTTACACGTACAGGTCTGCCAAATCGTGATGAGTGGGATATGCATTTGAAGGAAAATACGATGTATTCGGACAGAATTCGTAAAGTTTTAGAGATAGAAGAAACGGGATCTAAAGTTTATGTACTTGCTGCTGATGTTACAGATCAATCACAACTATACGAAGCAATTCATAAGGCAGAACAAAAATTTGGAAAGATTAATGGTGTAATTCATGGTGCAGGTATTCTTGGTGGAAAGACTTTTAATTTGATTCAGGAACTTGAAAAAGAGGACTGTGAGGAACAATTTTCTGCAAAAATTTATGGTCTTCTCAATTTAGAAGAGTGCTTACGAAATAAAGATTTAGATTTTTGTGTTCTAATGTCTTCAATTTCAGCGGTCTTAGGTGGATTAGGTTATGTATCATATGCTGCTTCAAATATATACATGGATGTTTTTGCACAATATATAAATCGTTATTCCAACCTGCCTTGGATAAGTGTCAATTGGAGTGATTGGAAATACTGGGAAGATGAAGAAAAAGATATGCAGATAGGTGCAAGTGTACATGAATTATCTATGACACCTGAAGAAGGAGTTCAGGCCTTTAATATAGCACTGTCATGGAAACAAGGGGAAGTACTGATTCATTCTCCAGGGGAACTGCAAGCGCGTATTGATCAATGGGTGTTATTAAATTCTTTCAATGATGAGAAGGAAGAAGAATTAGATTCTACGTTATACCATTCTAGACCACAACTCTTGACTGAATATGTAGCACCTCGTAATGAGGTAGAAGAAAAGCTTTCAAAAATTTGGAGAAATATATTTAAAGTTTCAGAAGTTGGTGTTCATGATGATCTTCTGGAACTTGGTGGAGATTCACTTAAGGCTATTACTATTGTTTCAAAAATTCATAAAGAGTTTAATGTTGAAGTTCCTATTAAAGAACTCTTTACTCTATCAAATATTGAGAAACTAGCAAATTATATTTCAAGGGCAGATAAGAGTGAATTTGATGTTATTGTTCCAGCTGAACCTAAATCTCATTATCAGCTTTCTTCAGCTCAGAAGAGATTTTATGTATTACACCGATTGTATCCAGAAAGTACAGCTTATAATGATACTTCCGTTATTCTTTTGAATGGAAAATTAAACATTGAACGTTTAGAAAAGGCGTTCACTCAATTAATTAAGCGTCATGAGATATTTAGAACTACTATTGAAATGAAAAATGATAAACCGGTACAAATTATTCATGATCATGCTGATTTCCATATTACTCAAATTGAGGGCTTTGAATCTGAAGTGGAACAAATAATTAATGAGTTTATTTGCCCATTTAATTTTAATAATGCTCCATATTTCCGTGTAGGGTTAATTAGATTGGAAGAACAAAAACATATTTTAATTATTGATTTACATCATATAGTAACAGATGGAGTTTCCTATGATATTTTCGTTAGAGATCTATTTGCGCTTTACTCTGGAGAGAAATTACCAAGCTTAAAAATACAGTATAAGGATTACTCAGAATGGCAGCAGAGTGAAAAAGAAAAAGAAATTGCTCTCAAACATGAACAGTATTGGCTAGAGAAATTTAAAGATGGTGTACCTGTCTTGAATATGCCTACTGATTATACAAGACCTGAAATATTAGATCTGAAAGGTAGTAAAATATCCTTTACTGTTGATTCAAATGTTACCAAGAAAATTAAGCTTTTATTAGCAAAAGAAGAAACTACATTATATACGCTAATGCTCTCTGTATATAATATTTTGCTAGGTAAATATACTGGCCAAGAGGATGTTGTTATTGGTTCACCAATTACTGGTCGCCCACATGCGGATTTACAAGATATTATAGGAGTATTTGTAAACATGTTAGGGATAAGGAACTATCCAAGAGCTGAACAAAGGTTTACTCAATTCCTATTTGAAGTAAAAGAACAGGTCTTACAAGCATTTGAACATCAAAAATGTCAATATGAGGACCTGGTTAATCAATTAGGACTTCAAGGAACGTATAATAGGAACCCGCTTTTCGATGTTTCATTTGTTATGCAAAATATGGATGAAGATCATATGTTTATCGATGGTTTAGAACTAAAGACATATGATCACGACTTTAAGCGCGCGCAAATGGATTTATTGCTAAGAGTGGTTGAATTGGAAGATAAAATTGAACTGACTATGGAATATGCAACCTCTTTATATACTAGGGACACGGTTCAAAAGTTATGTGAGCGTTATGTTGAGATTTTTGAACAAATTGTAGATCATCCTGAAATTTTATTAAAAGATATTTCATTTAAACAAGAAATTCAAGAACTGCAACCAGTTAAGGTATCAGTAGATTTTGGGGATTTTAACTTTTAATTGATTATTGTCAGGAGTGAGTAACTATGGTTGAACGAATAGCGAATAAAGATAAAGTAATTGCCGCAAATGAACGAATAAAGGAAAGAGAATTTTGGTTAGAAAACTTATCAGGGGAACTGGCTGACTGCCATTTCCCTTATGATTACCGGACATCAAACAAACAGGTGAATTTATCAAATGTTAGCATAAAACTAAAAGAGGAATTGTCTGAGAAGATTTTAAAGTTAGCAAATGGATCAGATCTTCAATTGCACATGATTCTTACTGCTGGACTTACTTTACTGTTAAATAAATATACTAGATTGCAAGATATATGCATTGGTACACCTGTTTTAAAACAAGACAGTGATACTAACCTTATTAATACTTTGTTAGTTTTAAGACATGGTCTTGAGGAACATATGACATTTAGACAAATTCTCCAGCAAGTTAGTACAGTAATGGTTAATGCTTTAGAACATCAAAATTTCCCATTGGAAAGTTTACAACCGGTTTTGAGTAACTACCTTCCAGAGGGGCGTAATTATCCATTCCGTACTGCAATTTTGCTAGAGGAAATTCAAGATTTAAATTATTTAAGTGAGAGCAATGCTGAGATTATATTCTCTTTCCGTCAAGTAAATGGGTGTATAGAAGGTGGTATATATTTTAATGAGCATCTATACAAAACATCTACTGTTACGCGATTTGGTCATCATTTTATAGACTTGTTAGAGCAAGCTTTACTACAACCGAATACACCACATATAGAGTTAGATTGGGTTAGTGATAATGACGTAAGAGATTTAATTACATTTAATCAAACTGAGTTAGATTACCCGCATCATTTAACGGTAATACAGTTATTTGAAGAACAAGTCATGCATAATCCAAATAAGCTTGCTGTTTCTGATGACAAAAGAGAAATAACATACTCTCAATTAAAACAAAAGGTAGATCTGGTTGCCAGTTCTCTACATAAAAAAGGAATTGGAAAAGGACACATTGTTGGCCTTATGATGAATCGATCAATTGATGCAGTAATTGCATTGCTAGGTATTTTAAAAAGTGGGGCTGCTTATTTACCTATTAACATATATTTGCCGTATAAACGGATAGAGGCAATGCTAAAAGAATGTAAATCTCCACTTTGTATAGTAAAACCAGAAGTTATTAGTGAAGATTTTACAAGGGAAATCCAGGATTGTAGTATGGTAAGTTTTAATGAACTACTTGAAACAGAATTGGTTAGTTTCCCTTCAGTAAGTACACCTTACGATTTGGCATATGTTATTTTTACTTCTGGAACAACAGGTAATCCTAAAGGAATTATGGTTGAAAATCGTAGTGTTGTAAATTTAATATTCGGGTTAAAAAATGAAATATATGATAAATATAGTTCCTCTATGCGAATCGGGTTAGTTTCACCTTTTGAGTTTGACGCTTCAGTACAAAACATGTTCGGTGCGCTTCTATTAGGAAATAGTTTATTTATAGTACCTGAGGAAGCAAGAACTGATGGGCAGGAGTTAATTAATTTTTATCAAGAAAAGCAAATAAATATTGCTGATGGAACGCCGATGCATCTTCGATTATTAACTAATTTTATAGATGAAGAGGTAGAATATTCATTTAAACATTTTATTATTGCTGGAGAGGAATTACCACCGAAATTAGCACAGAAGTTCCTTGGTTTATTTAATGAAAACTGCCGACCAAATTTAACAAATGCTTATGGACCTACAGAGACAACTGTAGATTCTACATGTTATCATGTTCAGCACGCTGAGTTAGAATTTATGAATCAATTACCAATAGGAAGACCTCTAGCTAATCAAAAAGTTTATATTATGGGTGATAATCAACAATTACAACCCGTTGGAATTCCTGGGGAATTGTGTATTTCAGGAGAAGGATTAGCAAGAGGTTATTTAAATCAACCTAAGTTAACTATGGAGAAATTTGTTCCTATACAAATCAACAAAGAGGGTTCTTCTATTATAGATGACAAGGTATATCGTACTGGAGATTTGGCACGCTGGTTACCAGATGGAAATCTTGAATATTTAGGCCGTATGGATGATCAAGTCAAAATTCGTGGATTACGAATTGAATTGGGAGAAATAGAAAAGCAGCTATTACGATATCCTGAAATTGGTGAAGCTACTGTAATTACACGTAAAAAAGAGGGAGAAGATGCTCCGGTTTTATGTGCATATGTTGTTATGAATTCTTCAGCTAAAGTAGAAGAGGTACGCCAATTCCTTAGAGAGTATTTACCTTTTTATATGATTCCTGCATACATCATCCCGATTCAGCAGTTTCCAATCTCATCAAACGGTAAAATAGATCGGAAAGCTCTTCCAGATCCAATTTGGGAGCAATCCACAGTTTTATTTATTGAACCACGTAATGAAATTGAACAAATGCTCTCTGAGATATGGAAAGTAGTACTTGGAATAGAGAAAATAGGTGTGAATGATAACTTTTTCGAATTAGGAGGTAATTCATTACAAATTACTTCTGTTGTTTCACACATATATAAACGTTTAGGTGTAGATGTACCTATACGTGAAATGTTTCAAAGGCCTACAATTATGCTATTAGCGGAGTATATAGAGAAATATGAAGGGAAGGAAAATTATTCTCAAATTGAGATCGTACCTGATAGAGAATTTTATCAAGCTTCTTCTTCACAAAAAAGATTATATATATTAAACCGCTTTGCTGGAATAGGAACTGCCTACAATATACCAGGTGCAATGTTAATAGAAGGTGAGTTTGATTTTATAAAGGCAGAACAATGTGTCAAAGAATTAGTAGAACGTCATGAATCATTAAGAACTTCATTCCAATTTATTAAAGGTGAACCAGTTCAATTTATTCATGATAGTTTAGATATTAGAATTGAACATTTATATAAATCTGATAGATCAACAATTGAAGAGCTAATACAGGAATTTGTTCGTCCTTTTCAGCTAGATAGGGCTCCACTTATGCGCGTCGGTTTAATGAAATTAGAATTCAATCAATATCTGTTACTATTTGATCTTCATCACATAATAGCAGATGGAGTATCTTTAGCGAAGTTAGAAAAAGAGTTTATAGATTTATATTCAGGCAAAACCTTAGAGCCTATTAAAATACAATACAAAGATTATGCCAATTGGCAAACCAACCGTTTACATGATGAAGGGCTGAAAGAAATTGAAGAGTATTGGGTAGAGAAGTTTAAAGGTGAGTTACCAATTCTTATGTTCCCAACCGATAAGCCACGTGGGCTAAATCAAACTTTTGAAGGTGATAGATTAGTATTCCATTTAACACCTGAACTTTCTAATAAATTAAAATCCTTTGCGGATGAAAGAGAAGCTACTTTATATATGGTACTTCTTTCGTCACTAAATATAGTATTGCATGTGTATACGCAACAGGAAGATATTATAGTAGGCTCTCCAATTGCAGGAAGAATTCATCATGATCTTGAGCCTCTCATAGGTATGTTTGTAAATACTCTACCTATGAGAAATCATCCTAAAGCGGAAAAGACGATAATTCAATTCTTAAATGAAGTAAAAGAAAATGCGCTAGAAGCATTTCAATATCAAGAATACCCATTTGATGAGTTAGTAGATAAGTTAGACATGGCTTATCATACTAATCGAAATCCTGTATTTGATGTCATGTTAGTAATGCAGAATATCGGAAGAACATCAGAAAAAATAAAAGATATTACATTTAAATCATACGAAATTAAGCATCAAGCTTCAAAGGTAGATATGAGTATAGAAGTATTTCCGGAAGAAGAGGGTCTGCGATTAGAATTGGAATACGCGACAGGACTATATTATCCGCAAACTATAGAGCGGTTTATGATGCATTTTATAAATACGCTAGAGTGGATGGTAGCTAATCCTGAAGCAAAAATTGAAGACGTTAATGTTTTAAGTAAAAGTGAATCCACAAGGATGTTAAATGAACTTAATAATACAAAATTAGATTTTACTCAGGGTAAATTAGTTCATCAATTTTTTGAGGATCAGGTTGAAAATAAACCAGAAGAAATCGCAGTTATTTCAAATGATATACCGTACAGTTATTCGTATATCAATAATCGAGCAAATCAGCTTGCTCGTATTCTTAGACAAAAAGGTGTAGATCAGGAAACTAAAATTGGTATCGTTGTGGAAAGATCCGTAGAAATGATTATAGCTATATTTGCTGCGCTAAAATCTGGAGCTGCATATGTACCAATTGATCCTGAATATCCAAAGCGTCGAATGGAACATATTTTAGGGGATTGTAATCCTCAATTTGTACTTACAGAATCTAAATACGTAGGTGAAATTCCATTTGTAGGAGAGATTATTGATTTAAAGCAAGAAAATTTGTACGTTGGTGATACAAGTAACCTGGAGGTTACTGGAAAACCAAATAACTTAGCTTATATTTTATATACCTCAGGTTCTACAGGTAGACCAAAAGGAGTCATGATTGAACATTGTAGTATTGTGAATTTCTTATTTTCAATGACTCATTTATATCCTATGGATGAATCAGATACGTATTTACTGAAGACGCCTTATATATTTGATGTATCTGTTTTAGAGTTGTTTGGGTGGACCATAGTAGGTAGTAAATTAGTAATATTGGAAAATGGGGAACATCGAAACCCAAGGGCAATTTTAAGAACTATAGATAAATATGATGTAAAATTATTAAATTTTGTACCGTCTATGTTTAGGGCATTCGTAAATACACTTAATAATGAAAATTGCCAGGTTTTAAATAAAGTAAAGTATATATTACTTGCGGGTGAAGCTTTGACACATGAGGTGGTTAATAAATTTAAAAAGCATCGACTATCGACTCAAATAGAAAATATGTATGGTCCTACTGAGGCGACGGTTATCGCAAGTACATTTTCACTTCAAGAAAGTGAAAACTATAATACTATTCCTATTGGAAAGCCTATTCCGAATGTAAGGCTTTATATACTTAATCAAAAACAGAGACTTCAGCCTATTGGCGCGGTAGGAGAGCTGTATATTGCGGGAGAAGGGCTTGCAAGAGGATATGTAAATCAAATGAGATTAACTGAAGAAAAGTTTTTACCAGACCCATTTGTAAAAGGGGAGAAAATGTACAGGACAGGAGATCTTTCACGCTGGTTACCTGATGGGAATATAGAATTCCTCGGTAGAAATGATGAACAATTAAAAATTAGAGGATATCGAATTGAGCCAGGGGAAATTTTAGATGCTTTATCTTCACATCATGCAATTAAAGAAGCAGTGATAGTAGACATTCAAGATGAAGATGGGCAGAAAAAACTTGTAGCTTATTTCGTAGCAAAATCACCTGTATCCATTTCTGATTTGAAATTGCATCTTGCGAAATTAGTTCCGAGTTATATGATACCTACTTTCTTTATTGAAGTTGAAAACATACCATTAACACCAAGTGGAAAGGTTGATCGACATTCCTTACCTTCACCTAGATCTTTACCTAAGAATGAGGAGGAGAGTATGATGTCTCCTAGTAATGAGTTAGAATCTCGTTTGGTTGAAATATGGAAAAGTATATTGAAGATTGAAGCTGTCGGTGTAGAGGATGATTTCTTTGACTTAGGAGGAAATTCTCTACTAGCTATTGAGCTTGATCTTGCTTTAGAAAACGAGAATCTTAATACGGACGACTTAGTCGCATATACAAAACGCAATATAAAACAACTAGCTGCTTATATAGCAGAAAAGAAAAATAATTAGTATTACTTCATATTGTAAACACGACTTTTAAGAGTTTAAATTTACACTTGCTATACTGTGGGATTAAAGGAGCTTTCCCTCTTAGCTTTCTAGAATGTTAGTGTTTATTCTGGTGACTATGAGTTAGGGAATTCTCCTCCCTATTATAGAATGATTAAAATAAAAAGTGATTCGAGAAATAAGATTCTTTATATGAAATGCGTTAATAATAATTGATAGCTTTTTAAAGAATATATACATATCTCTGTCAACTTAGTATAGAGAAATAACCAAATTACAATAGTTTTTCCTGTTGGTAAAAATATAGAGGTGAGTAAATGGGAAATTATACTTCTTCAATCTTATATGATGTAGAGCCTTGTAAAAGTTCTGAACAGAATTGTATTGATGATGTAATTGCTACGTTAGCTAATTGGTTTAAGCGTAAACATTATTTAATGTACGCTAGATTATGGGATTTTGGTTTTTCTCCTGTCGATAATGGAAATCTAGGGGATGGTTTATATACAGAGTCTGGTTATTTTGTAAGTGATTTAGAAAAATATCATGGTATAAAAAGTACTATATTTGATACAGATTCATCCGATGAAGGATTTGAAATTATATTAGAACAATTATACTCGGGATTTCCTGTGGTGGTAACCATGAATGCATACTGGCTTCCTTGGGATGAGAATTATCTAAAAAATCATATTGTTCATTCATTTGTTATTGTAGGATATGAGCCCGAAGAAGACTGTTTAATTATTACCGATCCATATTTTATGGTTAAAAATGCACAATTTTCAACAGAACTTTTTCATAAGGGTTATCAAAAAGTAAGTACTTTAAAAGTTACTGAAGATGAAATCACAGACATACAATCGATTACAACCGATTTGTCAAATTGGATAAAACATATAAAAGATGAAAAACATATTTTTTCACAAATGCACCTTTTTGCTACGAAACTAATAAGTAGGTTTGATTTAAATAAAGAGACAGATGGATATTTAGACTTTAATGATGTCCCGTTATTCTCACATTTAGGTCAAGTTGTAGATGGCCGAGTGAAGTTTTCAAAAATGCTTTCGTTTCTTGGTGAGCGTTATCACTCGGACTTCCAAACTATCGCTGAATCTATGAAGACAGCAGCTGCCAATTGGGGAGTAATTCGTGGATCATTGATAAAAATGCACTTAACAAAATCAGTAACTAAAGAAGGGATAGTAAACATTTCAGATAAAATTCACCATGCTGCAGAATACGAGCAAAATTTAGCTGAACAAATAATGACATTTCTTTTTTCTGTTATAGAAGGTAATACAAAGAATGTAATTATAGATTCTTCTCCATCGATGGAGACCACTAATTATGTAAAACCACTCGATGATATGGAGAGAAAGCTAGTTGATATATGGAAAGAAGTTATAGGTAATCCTTGTATTGGTGTGGAAGATAATTTTTTCGCACTTGGTGGTCATTCCCTTCATGCTACTGTAATCAACGCTAAAATATGGAAAGAATTTAACGTACAATTATCATTGGCAAATCTTTTTGAGTATCCAACAATAAGCACTTTAAGTCATTTTATTAAAAATTCAAAAGAAAATAGGTTGCAAGAGATAGAAATAGTACCGGAATCTGAGGTATACCCGGTTTCATCGACTCAAATAAGAATGATGTTATTACAAGAGATGGATGGGGCACAGATGACATACAATGTACCAAGTTGTTTTATTCTTAAAGGAACGGTGGACCGGAAAAGGATAGAATTAGTCTTTGAAAAGCTTATTAAACGCCATGAAATACTCAGAACACGGTTTGAGTGGCAGGGGGATCAGTTAGTACAGAGAGTATTAAAACAGGTAACATTTGAGCTAGAAATGATAAAGGGAGAGTATAAAGAATGGTTACAACCATTTAATCTTTCTAAGGTTCCGTTAATGCGGGCTGGACTAAAGGAGTTAAAAGATCATAGTTATTTACTTGTAATTGACCTTCATCACATCATAACAGATGGCGTGTCTTTAAGTATCTTTATGCATGATTTTAAGGCCCTATATGCTGGGGAAACATTGCCGGAAAATCGTTTGCAATATAAAGATTATGCTGTGTGGGAACAAAAATTATTATCTTCTAAAGAATTTGATATCCATGAGAAATACTGGGAAGAATTATTCTCAGGGGATATACCAGTTCTTGAATTACCATATGATCGAGGTCGACCACCTGTAAAGAGTTTTGAGGGTGAACAATATAATTTCCAAGTAAACAAGGAAATTACTCGAAAAATAAAAAAAATAGCACTAGAAACTGATACGACACCTTTTATGTTACTTATGGCTACCTTCACTATTTTTCTGTACAAGCATGGGGAACAAAAGGATGTCATTATAGGATCACCAGTTGCAGGTAGGCCGCATGCTGATCTGTTACCTCTTATGGGGCTGTTTGTAAATACAATTGCATTACGTTATCAAATAAATCCAGATCAATCTTTTATTAATCACTTGAAAAAAGTGAAAAACGATACGTTAGAAGCTTTCGAACATCAGGTGTATCCATTTGATCAGTTAGTGGAAAAATTAGATCTTTCTAGAGACTTAAGCCGAAGTGCTTTATTTGATGTCATGTTTGTATTACAAAATTCTGATGAAAAACATATAGTTGTGGATGGATTAGAAATTAGCACGGAAACAAACACAGATACACTAACAAGTAAGTTTGATTTAACTCTTATTGCTGAAGAAAATAAAGATATATATGAATTCACTTTTGAATATGCTACATCTTTATTTGATAAATCAACAATAGTAGAATTTGGACGGCGATTTAACCTTCTATTAGAAGAAATAACAACTCATCCTAATGTTAGTCTAAAAGATATTCAAATGTTAACAAGTGAGGAAAAAGAACTTGTTTTATCTGCGACTCAGGAGAAAGAAAAAATAAAAATAGAGACTGATTTTAATTGGGATATAGGTTAATTGATTTCCCAGGTCTCAGAAGGAGTAATTACATGGATAATCATGAAAAAATACGTCAATACATTAAAAAAAATCTTATTATTTTTAATGCAGAGGAAACTATTGTTGCTAATGATGAAAACATATTTGAAAAAGGTTATGTAAATTCGCTCTTTGCTATGCAAATGTTAAATTTCATAGAAACGGAGTTTGATATAGTAGTAGATAATGATGAACTGGATATTATTAACTTTTCTACTATTAATAATATGGTTGATCTAATTAACAAAAAGAAGAATGGGAATTTCACAGTATGAGTAATGCAGAAGAGATTCTGGGAGTAGTTGATGAGTTTGCGGAAAAGAAGCTTCGGCCTCGAGCAAGTGAGTTTGAAAGTAATGAAGAGCTTCCCTATGATGTGATACAAGAAATCTCAAGTTATGGTGTATTGGGTGCAACGATACCAAAAGAATATGGTGGGCTTTCTCTTGATTCTTTAGATTATGGTCGTCTTACTGAAATCATTGGTAAAGCTTGTAATTCGGTTCGGGAATTACTTACAGTTCATGTATCTTTAGTAGGGGAGTCAATTAAAAGGTGGGGGACTGAAGAGCAAAAGAGAAAATGGTTACCTGAGATGGCAAAGGGGAACCTATTATTTTCATTTGCCCTAACTGAGCCAGAGGTTGGTTCTGATGCAAAAGCGGTTGGAACTTCCTATAAACAAGTTAATGATCATTTTATTCTTAATGGGCACAAAAAATGGATTTCTTTTGCTGACATTGCGGATTGTTTTTTAGTTTTTGCGTCTAGTGAGGGAAAAGTTAGCGCTTTTATTGTTGAACGGTCAATGACGGGTGTTTCTACAAATAAAATGAGTAAACTGTTAGCAAGTAATTCCTCGCATATAGCTGAGATTCATTTGCAAGATGTAAAGGTACCAGCTGAAAATTTGTTAGGACCAATTGGGGGTGGATGGAGTTATGTAGTTAACACAGCCCTTGATCATGGTAGATATAGTATTGCCTGGGCGGGAGTAGCCATTGCTCAAGAAGCACTAGAAGCAATGGTAGCTTATTCAAGAAGAAGAAAACAGGGAAATAAATATATATGTGAATATGAAGCAATTCAAACAATTTTAGCAGAAGCAAGTGTAAATATAAAAGCAGCTCGTTCGTTATGCCAAGAGGCTGGGAAAAAGCGTCAGGATAGACATACTGATGCTGTAATTGAAACAACCATTGCAAAATATTTTGCCTCAAAGATGGCTATGAAGGTAGCCACAGACGCTGTCCAAGTGTTTGGTGGAAACGGGTTTTCAAGAGAATATCCTGTTGAGCGTTTATTTAGGGAAGCAAAGGTTTTAGAAATTATTGAAGGTACCTCGCAGGTACTTCAGCCAATTATTGCGCAGCATGCACTTCACACTTGTTCTCAAAAGGGAGGACTTTTAAGAATATGATTTATGAATTGGTAAAAGAAAAGGATGAATTCAAACAAATATCTCCACTTCTCGTTGATTATAAGAACCATCCAATACTTAATGGTATAGCTCATGGTTACAATAAGGGACATATTTATGTGGATAATCCTAATAACCCTAGATGTGCACTTGTATGGGCAGAACAAGAAATTTTTTATTTATTAGGTGATCCTACAAGTAATTTTGTTTCAAGTCTACCAACTTTTATTAAAGAAGTAATTGCACCTGAGGCTCAGCAGATAGGGGATGACTTTTTTCAGGTTGAATTATTACCCGAATCAAAATGGAAACAGGTTGTCGAGGAACAATTGCAAATGTTTATTCCTAAACCTTACACTCGAGTAACATTTACTTTTGATCCGGAGTCTTATAATAAGTTATCTAAACCTAATATGCCTGATGAGGTAACGGTGGAATGTATTACAATCGACATGTTATCAGATAAAAAGTTCGCAATGGTACGGGATGATATTGTTGATTTTTGGGAGTCAACTCAGGATTTCATTCGAAATGGATTTGGTTATGTAGTAATGGTAAATGAACAAGTTGTAACTAGTTGCTTATCGGTTTTTGCGACAGATACTGATGTGGAAATTGGAATTAACACTTATGATTTATTCCAGCGAGGTAAAGGGTATGCTTGGTTGGCTGCAAGAGCATTCTTGGATGACTGTTTAAAACAAGGAAGAACACCACATTGGAAGACAGAGGATTTTCGTATTCCATCTATTAAACTAGCGGGAAAAGTTGGATTCACAAATCTTCAAACCTATACAGCTTATGTGTTTCCTTATAACGAATTAGATAATTTCGTTTTTACCGCATACCATCAACTAAGATACTATTCAGATTTTAATAAAGCTAGTGAGTTTGTACAAAAAGCTCGTACTGTAGGAGATTTAAATGCATGGCATCACTTTTTACTTTCATGTGGTTATTCATTAATTGATAGAATCGATCTTTCGTTAAAGCATATGAATCTTGCACTGGATTTAGGATGGAATGATGTATCAGATATTCGCTATGTAGTTGATTTAGTGAATTTAAGAAAAACTGAAGAGGGACAAGCTTTATTAGATAGAGTTGAAGATAGCTTAAGATGAAAAAAAGGGAGATAAAAAAATGAATATTGTATTTATGTTTCCTGGCGTAGGATCCCATTATTCTGGAATGGGTAAGTACCTTTATGAAAACTTCCCTGTAGCACGTGAGATATTTGAAGAAGCAAGTGACACTCTAAAAATAGACATGGCTTCCCTTTGTATGGAGAAGATATACAAAGCTGACCTTGAAAAGTTACAAAATTCACAGACTGCTTTAGTAACAACTAGCATGGCAGCTTTTCGAGTTTTTGAACAGGAAATAGGCAATAAACCAGAGGTAATGATTGGATATTCTTTGGGAGAATATACAGCTCTATGTGCTTCTGGAGCAATTGCATTTTCAGATACCTTAAAATTAGTACAAGAACGTAGTACGATTTTGAGTAACTATGCATTGACTATAGATGGAACTATGGCATGGGTTAACAATCTTGCTCCAGAAATTGTTGAAGGTATTTGTTCAGAATTGTTAACCAAGGGACAGGAAGTATATATATCGGCTTATGACACTCCAAATAAAACATCAATTTCTGGTACAAACTCTGCGGTTCAGTTAGCTTGTGAAATGGTAGTAGAGCATGGGGGAATTGCAATCCCCCTTAAATTAAGTGGACCATTTCATTCTCCTATGATGCAACCTGCTGCTGAAAAATATAAGAGTGTACTAGAAAATATAGATATGAAACAGCCATTAGTACCTGTCATAGCGAATCATGATAGTTCAATGTATAAAGGTATAGAAAATATAAGAGAAAACCTTTACTTACAATTAATAAAGCCTGTGAAATGGTTGGACATGATTCACTATCTAATGAATCAAGGGTCTATGAAAGCTATTGAAATGGGACCAAAGGAAGTCTTGAAGTATCTTCTGCAAGCTATTAACCCTGCTATATCGACATGTAATTATGAAAGGGAGAAAGATATCCTAAGTACAAAAAATTCTTTTACATTACAAGAATCTGATTATGAAGAAGTTATATCAGGGTGTTTAACTGTAGTTGTAAGTACAAAAAATTATAATACAGATTTAAGTGATTATCAGAAAAAGGTAGTACTCCCATTTCAAAAGGTCCAAAGTCAATTGGAAGAAAAAATTAATTCGGGGTATTCAGTGGAGAAAAGTGATGTAGAAGAAGCAATCCAAATGATGAAAACAGCACTTACTGAAAAACAGATTAAAGAGAGAGAACAAAAACGTTACCTGCAAAGAGTTCTTCAATGTAAAAGTTTTTAGATATAAATTATAAATATATTAAGGGAGCGATGATGGATAAATGTTCAAGAAAATTGGTATTGTAGGTGCTGGAACAATGGGGATCGGCATGGCAGTAGATTTAGTGCTGCATGGTCTAGAAACGGTATTAATTGATGTTACAGAAGAGCAGTTAGAAATAGCGGAAGAGAAAATATTAGAGACAGTTCGCTTTGCTCCTCTAATTAATAAAGCATTTCCTAGAATGCATAAGGAAGAAGTACTTTCGTTAATAAGTAGCTCTACTAATCTTGATGAAGTGGCTGAATGTGATTATATAGTAGAAAATGTTCCAGAAAACTGGCAAATTAAAGAGCCGATCTATAGAAGATTAGATGAGATATGTAAAAAGGATACAATTTTCGGAGTCAATACGTCTTGTATCTCAATAACAAAAGTAGGAGGAGTAACAAAGCGTCCAGATAAAATAATAGGAATGCATTTTATGAATCCGGTATATATGAAACCATCTATAGAAGTTATTAGAGGATATTTAACTTCAGATGAAACGGTCACGAAGGCTCAAGCTTTCCTAAAACAATTAGATAAAGATGCAATAGTTGTTAATGATCAGACTGGTTTTGTTTCTAACCGTATCTCCCACTTATTCATGAATGAATCAGCTTGGGTTGTAATGGATGGTGTAGCAACACCTAAACAGGTAGACGATATATTTAAAAAATGCTTTGGACACACAATGGGTCCATTAGAAACAGCAGATTTAATTGGGTTAGATACAGTATTACATTCATTAAATGTACTTTATGAGGAATATCAAGATCCAAAGTTTAGATGTTGTCCATTACTTAAAAAGATGGTGGATGCAGGTGAATGTGGTAGAAAGAGTGGTAAAGGTTTTTACGCTTATTAAAATTAAAAATTACAAATAGGGGTGTATAAAATGCAAGATAAAAATTTAGAACAAATTATTCATATGTATATTCAAGATCATGTAGGTATTGAATTTAATGATGATACTGAGATTTTTGAAGAAGGATTAGTTAATTCTTTATTTGCAATCCAATTGATGACTTTTCTTGAAAAAGAATTTGCCATAAAGGTAACTATGGATGACTTAGATATGGATAACTATAAGTCTGTAAATTCTATTGGTAATTTTATAAGAAATAAGCAAATGGTTCGGTAATGGATATGAAACAATACTTAGAGCCATCTCAATATAAAATGTATCAGAATTTTTTGGATTTTGTTTGTGAATATATAGAACCTCATGCTAATAGTTGGGAGATTGAACAAGGCATTCCATCAGACATAATAAAGACTTGTGCTAAAAATGGTTATTTAGGTGGAACGCTTCCAGCGGAGTATGGTGGATTAGAATGGGATTATATAACGTATGGGTTATTTACTGAAGCCATAGCAAGAGGTAGTGTCTCTCTTTCGGGATTATTTAATGTCCATACGATGGTAACAGAAACGATTTTAAAATGGGGAACAGAAAATCAAAAAAATCAGTGGTTACCATTACTTGCATCTGGTAATCAAATAGCTGCATTAGCTCTTACTGAACCTGGAGCAGGATCAGATTTAAATATGATTAAAACGAACTTCGATCAACACGGGGATAAATTAATACTTAATGGAGTGAAGAAGTGGATCACTTTTGGTGCAGCTGCTGATGTGTTTTTGGTATTTGGAAAACTAAATGGTGAACAACCAATTGCCTGTTTAGTACCAAAAGATAGTGTGGGAGTAAATGTTACTCATATAAGAGACATGCTTGGATTTAAAGCTGCATATTTGGCAGAAATTGAATTTAATAATGTAGAAATACCTTTAGAAAATATCATTGGTAGACCAGGATTTGCTTTTACTTACCTTGCACCATATGCTTTAGAATTTGGACGTATTTCAATTGCCTTTGCTGCTCTTGGTGTATTACGTACTTGTTTAGAAATCTGTGGGAATCATGTATTACATAGAAGCGCATTTGGTAACTCTCTAATTGATCATGGCATGATTTCACATATGGTTACGGATATGGGAGTAGATTTAGAAGCTTCTATACTCCTTAGTTTAGAAGCTTGTAAGGCCAAAAATGAACATCGAGCTGATGCTACTGAAAAGATTATGATTGCAAAATATTTTGCATCGCGCTCAGGTACAAGGCATTCTACGAATGCTGTACAGATTATGGGAGCACTTGGTTGTAATGATAATTATTCAATATCAAGGTGTTTTAGAGATTCTAAAACAATGGAGATCGTTGAGGGGAGTAATCAGATTCATCAGCTATTACTTGGTAAGGGATTTGCTAAAAAAGCAAAACGCGCCATTGAAAAAATACCTGTAACTAAAGGAGTGATACAACCCGGATGAGTACATGTATACAGAAGCTGTTTGAAGAACAAGTAGTCCGTACGCCAGATGAGGTTGCTGTTATTTTTAAAAAGGAAACATTAACCTATAAGGAATTAAATGAAAAAAGTAACCAATTGGCTCGTCTTTTACGTGAAGGTGGAGTTGGACCAGATACAGTTGTAGGTATTATGGTAGAGCGATCTATCGAAATGGTTGTCGGAATTTTCGGGATATTAAAAGCGGGCGGAGCATATCTGCCGCTTTCCCCGAATCACCCATCATCACGATTACAATTCATTATAGAAGATAGCGGTGCCAAATTAATACTGACGCAAAAGCAAATCCTACATCGTTTTCAAGATAGTTTGAAAGCTGATATGTTGGCTTTAGATTCGATTTCCTATGAAGGAAAGAGTGAAAATCTAGAGTGTATTAACAAACCCTCTGATCTTGTGTATGTAATATACACTTCCGGTTCAACCGGGAAACCTAAGGGTGTTATGATTGAGCATTTGGCCTTAATAAATCGAATTGAGTGGATGCAAGAGGCTTATCCAATTAGTTCAAAGGATACTATTTTACAAAAGACCCCTTATACATTTGATGTATCCGTATGGGAGATGTTCTGGTGGGCCATAGTTGGAGCCAGAGTATGTATTCTTGCGCCAGGGATGGAGAAGTTTCCACAGGCCATTATTGAGACAACTGAAAGTAATGACGTGACAATTATGCATTTTGTACCATCTATGTTAAGTGCATTCTTACACTATCTTGATGTGACAGGTGAAACTAACCGAATAAAATCGTTGAAACAAGTATTTGTTAGTGGTGAGGCATTACTGTCTCAACATGTAAACCGTTTTAACAAGCTACTAAATTTCTCTAATGATACACTTCTCACTAATCTGTACGGACCTACTGAAACAACCATTGATGTGACTGCTTATGATTGTCCGACACAAGAGATTAAAGAAGGGAGCGTTCCAATAGGGCGACCAATTAGGAATATTGAGATGTTTGTTGTTGATAAATATGGTAATAAACTTCCGGAAGGTCATATAGGAGAATTATGTATCTCAGGTATAGGATTAGCACGTGGATATGTAAATAGGCCGCAATTAACGGCAGAAAAGTTTGTACAATATTCCCTTGATACCCGTATATATAAAACCGGTGACTTAGCTTTAATAAGATTGGATGGGAATATTGAGTTTCATGGAAGGATTGATTTTCAAGTTAAAGTTAATGGGCTTCGTATTGAGTTAGGGGAAATAGAATCGTGTTTAATGTCTTGTGAAGGAGTTTTACAATGTGCGGTAATTGTAAGACAAGAATCTGAGATGGTAGTTAAGTTAATAGCTTTCTATGAGTCAGAAAATGATATTGAGTTAGAGAAGTTAAAAAAATATCTTCGCTTATTTTTACCAGATTATATGATACCTAACCGTTTTGTACGTGTAAATGAAATACCATTAACGGATAGCGGAAAGATAGATAGAAAAGCACTTGCCTTATTAGGTTCCGATAAATATTCACACCATACCACACTTGTAGGAGGTTCTGTTAATGAGGAAAGCAGTAAAGATTCATAAAGAAGATATTGAAGATGTAATCGCCCTTACACCAGTGCAGGAAGGTATTCTTTATCATTATTTGAAAGAACCCGAAGGAAAGCTATATCATGAAGAACTTCGACTTTGCTTAACTGGAAAAATTAATATTCCAAAGTTTGAAGAGGCGTGGAATTATGTGACGCGGGAAAATGAAATGCTACGTACAATTTTTCGATGGGAAAAAGTTAAACAACCTGTACAACTTATACTAAAAAAGCATACTCCGAAGATTATATATAGTGATGGTAAAGTCTCTAATAATACAGAAAGCTTTGATTTACAAACAGTTCCCTTTTCTATCGAACTGTGCCATTTGAACGAAGGCGAATATGAAATGGTTTTACGTCATCATCATATTTTGTTTGATGGTTGGAGTAATAGTATTATTTTACAAGAGTTTATTAAGGTATATCGAGAGTTAATAAAGGGAGAGGTACCATCATCTATAAATAAAAAGAAATTTAAAGAATATATACTATGGCAACAAAAACAAGATAAATCAAAACAAAAGCTTTTTTGGGAACAATATTTAAATGAATTAACTGAACAAATAAATTTATCTAATAAGAATTCTAATGAACTAAAAAAAGCAAAAACATATGTAAAAGAGATAGATAAAGAGCGAAGTGATAGATTCCGAAGTTTTGCAAGTAATCAAGGTGTAACATTGGCTACATTATTTTATACAGCCTGGGGTCTATTATTACAAAGATACAAAAATTCAGAGGACGTAATATTCGGTACAACAGTATCTGGTCGTTCAATTCCAATGCATGGTCTGAGTGAAATGGTAGGTTTATTTATAAATACACCACCACTTCGTGTAAGTGCTGATGGGAGAATGACTGTTTCAGATCTTTTACAAAGAATTCAAAGTGATGTCCAAAGAAGAACTGAATATGAAACGACTCCAATTGTTGATTTAAACGTGTCATTTGACACTATTATGGTAGTTGAGAATTACCCTCTTGATATAGAAAAGCTGAAAGAAATTGATGAAGGTGTAAGAATTTCAGGTTATGAAGTAAATGAAATGACCAACTATGATTTAACTGTCTCAATAGAGTGTTTCGATTCTATTAAACTTGCAATGATGTGGCCTGAAGATGTATTTGATGAATCCATTATTACCAGTATAACTAATCATTTTATAAAGCTATTAGATTCAATGCTTTTAGATGAAGGACAACCAATACAAACTCTTAAAATGTTAGATGAGGCAGAAGAAAAGTTATTACTTCAAGGTGGTCAAAATCAAAGTGCTACATTCCCACACACAACACTTCATCAATTAATTGAGATGCAAGCTGAAAAGCATCCTGAAAGAGTGGCACTTACATTTGAGAATAGTGAGATGACTTATGGAGAGTTGAATGAGCGTGCGGATAAATTGGCATTTGCTCTTCTAAAAGAAGGTGTAACTTTAGATTCTCCAGTAGCTGTAATGTTGGATTACTCATTTAATATGATTATCTCTCTACTTGGTATTTTAAAGGCAGGTGGGGCTTATGTTCCAATTGATCCTGATTATCCTCAGGAACGAATTGATTTTATTCTTCAAGATAGTGGTTCAAATGTAATAATAACCTCAAATTTATTTGAGGATAAAGTTAAATTTGATAGCACAATGCTTTTTATTGAAGAACTCAATGAGACACCTATGCAAGATTTCGAGAGAGTAGATGTTGCCCCAAATAATTTAGCATATGTTATTTATACTTCTGGAACAACAGGACGTCCTAAAGGGGTTATGATTGAACATAGTAATGTAATACAACTTGTCATGCATCAACCAAATAGTTTTAAATTCTCTAGTGATGATGTGTGGTTACTATTTCATTCTTTCTGTTTTGATATGTCAGTTTGGGAGATATTTGGATCACTTACTTATGGTGGACGTCTTGTACTGGCAACAAAAGAAACAATCCGTGATACGTATAAACTTGCCCAGTTGATTGCAGATGAGGGAGTAACGGTATTGAATCAAACTCCATCTGCATTCTATGTTTTTCAACAAGTAGTTGAAGAGATGCCTAAACTTGCTTTTAAAATTAGGTTAATTACATTTGGAGGGGAAATGCTGAAGCCAGGTTTACTGCAAAGTTGGTTTAAGCGTTCACCTAATACGGTCATAGTAAATATGTATGGAATAACTGAGACGACAGTACATGTTACTTATAAGGAAATTGGAGAAAAAGAAATGCACAGTAATCTTAGTGCTATAGGCGTGCCTCTTCCTACGTATTCGTGCTATGTATTTGACAAACATATGAATCCTACACCTAAGGGAATGCAAGGGGAACTTTATGTTGGAGGATATGGAGTTGCGCGGGGATATCTAAATCGTCCTGAACTAAACAGTGAACGTTTTATACAGAATCCTTATAATCCAAGTGAAAGATTATATAGATCAGGAGATTTAGTCCGTATTCTTGAAAATGGCGAAATGGAGTATATAGGTCGTAGTGATCATCAAGTGAAGATACGTGGTTATCGAATTGAAACAGGAGAAATAGAACATCATTTACAACAGCATGCGGATGTGAAGGAAGCGGTAGTTTTATCTATTGCTTTTGGAGAGGAACAAGAACTGTGTGCTTATATACTAACTGATCAAGATATATCTCAAAATGAATTACGTTATTATCTTACTGACAAAATACCTTCGTATATGATACCTATGTATTTTGTACTTTTAAGTGAAATGCCATTAACTACGAATGGAAAAGTTAATCGTCGTGCTTTACCTAAGCCTACTAAGTTAGTACAACCAAATGATTTACTAGATGAGCTTGAAACAACGGTAGCTGATGTTTGGAAGGAAGTTTTGGGGGTAGAAAAAGTAGGGTTGTATGATAATTTCTTTGATGTTGGAGGGAACTCCTTAAAAATGGTTCGATTGTTTTCTCGTTTACGAAGCAAGTTTGAAAAAGAACTTACAATGCCTATGTTATTCCGATACCCAACGGTTCATGATCAAGCTTCCTACTTTAGAAGTGATAATGCTATGGAACACCAACCTAAAGAAGTTAAGAAAGAAAATTTTTTATCTATGAATAAAAATGATGTAGCAGTGGTTGGTATGGCGGCTCGTATGCCAGGCGCTTCTAATCTTAAGCAATTCTGGTCAAATTTAGAACAAGGGATAGAATCCATTCGTACATTTACAGATGAAGAACTTAGTGAGATGGGCATACCAAAAGAAGTGATTCAAAAACCTAATTATATAAAATCTAAAGGGTATTTAGAAGATGTAGATGCATTCGATAATGAATTTTTTGATTACAGTCTAAAAGAAGCTGAAATGATGGATCCACAACTGCGAATACTTCATGAATGCGCATGGGAAGCACTAGAACAAGCAGGTGAGGTTAATTCTTCTCATATGAATACAGGAGTTTATGTTGGAGGATCACCAAATTTCCACTGGCTTCGTTCTATTGCTAGTGAATCTTCAAATACATTAGAAGATTTCCAAGCAATGTTGTTAAACGAAAAAGATTTCTTTGCTACCCGATTGGCTTATAAATTAAATCTAAAAGGACCAGCGATTACAGTACAAACAGCTTGTTCTACCTCCTTAGTTGCTATTCAAAACGCATGGGCAGATCTTATTGATGGACGATGCGATATAGCTTTGGCCGGGGGAGTAAGTATAACTTATCCAACAAAAACAGGATATTTATATGAAGATGGTATGATTTTCTCACCAGATGGTCATTGTCGAGCTTTTGATAAGGATGCTCAAGGAACACTGGGTGGAAATGGTGCTGGTATTGTAGTACTGAAAAGGTTAGAGGACGCTCTTCGAGATGGGAATTTAATACATGGAGTTATTAAGGGAGCTGCAGTAAACAATGATGGGTCCAATAAGGCTGGATTTACAGCGCCAGGGGTTGATGGACAAGCTGCTGTTATAAAATCGGCTCATGAAATAGCTGGTGTTAAGCCTGAAGAAATCTCATATATAGAAACTCATGGGACTGGTACGCAACTAGGTGATCCTATAGAAGTAGAAGCATTGAAGTTAGCTTTTGGTAAGCAAGAACCAGGTAGAGTTTTAATTGGATCAGTGAAGACGAACATTGGACATTTAGATGCTGCAGCAGGAGTTGGAGGATTTATAAAGACGGTCTTAGCTTTGAAAAACAAGAAAATTCCGCCGAGCCTTCATTATAATAACCCAAACCCTAGCATTGATTTTGGAAAAAATCCGTTTCGTGTAAATACGGAACTTATCCCATGGAAAGAAGAGGTTAGAAGAGCGGGTGTTAGTTCGTTTGGGATGGGTGGAACTAATGCACATATAGTGTTAGAGTCTGTTCCTGACAATGCTAAGAATTTTGAAAAACAATCTTGGAACTTATTAACTGTTTCAGCAAAAACAGAGGAATCCTTAGATAAAGCTACTAACGATCTATTATTGCATTTGAAGGGGAATCCAGAGATATCACTATCTGATACAGCTTATACATTACAAAAAGGTCGTCGTGAATTTCCATATAGAACTGCTGTAGTTGTTAATGGAATAGAGGATGCCATAGAAAAACTTGGTGATACGGGACTAGAGAAAACAAACGCAATGGAGAGTATACCTTTAGCCTTTCTTTTTTCAGGGCAAGGATCACAGTATATAAATATGGGTAGAGATTTATATGAAAATGAACCTGTATTTCGTGAACACGTTGATCAAGGTTTAGCCTTACTCTCAAGTTGGTTAGATATAGACATGAAAAATATTTTGTATCCTACAAAGGAGACAGAGGATAAAGCAACTGAACAGTTAAATAGAACTTCAATGACGCAACCTCTACTATTCACTATTGAATATGCATTAGCCAAGCTTCTAATGAATTGGGGAGTTTATCCAAGGGTCATGTTTGGCCATAGTATTGGTGAGTTTGTAGCAGCTTGTTTAGCAGAAGTAATGTCTTATGAAGATGCATTACATTTAGTAATGATTAGAGGGAAGTTAATGAATAGCGTATCAGAAGGCGCTATGCTAAGTGTAAATTTATCTGTTGAAGAATTACAAACCTATATAACAGATGATGTAGATATAGCAGCTGTAAATTCCTCTCAACATTCAGTAATTTCTGGTACTGTACTTGCAATCAATAAGATTGAGGAATTACTTTTAAATCATGGAGTAAAGACAACGCGTCTATTTACTTCGCATGCTTTCCATTCTCGAATGATGGATGAAGTTCTAGATGCATTTGAGCAAGCTGTAGGAAATATAAAATTATCAAGTCCTAAAATACCTTATATATCTAATGTTACAGGTGAAATGATTACACCAAATCAAGCCACATCATCTTCTTATTGGGCACAGCATCTACGAAGTACTGTTCAATTTTCAAAGGGATTATCTGAAATTTTTCATTTGAAAAATGTAATTTGCCTTGAGATTGGCCCAGGTAATGCATTATCAACTTTTGTATTAAAACATTTAAATAGAAGTAAAGATCAATTGGCTTTAAACATGTTACGTCATCCTCTGGATAAATCAAATGACTTCGAGCATTTATGCAAGCAAATGGGACGGTTATGGATGCAAGGTGGAACTATAAATTGGAATACTTTTAATAACAGTGAGAATAAAAGGTTATTAGATTTACCAACGTATCCTTTCATGAAAAAACGATTTACAGCTGATCCATTTTTTAATACTCAATCTCAGAGTTTAACTCAGGAAACAAGAGGCCATACTAAACAGGCTAATATTAAAGACTGGTTTTATTTGCCGTCTTGGGAGCGCAAAACATTAAAATCTATACAAATAAAGAAAGAACAAAAATATAAATGGCTTATTTTCAATGATCATCTAAATCGATTCAATCAACTGATAGAAAAATTAAAAAGAGAAGGTCATGATGTAATTGAAGTTAAAACAGGTGGTATTTTCTCTGAAAAATCAGACGGTTTATATACGATATGTCCATCTCAAAAAATGCATTATGAAATGCTATTTTCAGAATTAGAACAAAAAGATTTATTACCAAATAAGATTATACATGCTTGGAGCTTTAATCCAGTTAATGAGGTTATTCTCGATCAAGAGAGAATTGAACGATCAATGGATGAAGGATATTATTCGTTACTTTATATTGCACAAGCAATTGGGAAAATTAATTATGAGGGAGCATTACAGTTAAACATTTTTACTGACCGTATGTTTGAAGTTACAGGTACAGAGCTGAACTTAAAGCCAGAGCAAGCTACAATTCTAGGCTTTTCAAAAATATGTAATCTTGAGTTTCAAAATATAAAATGTCGTACCATTGATATGGATACAGATTCTCAACAAATGTTTGAAGAAGCGGGTTTAATGGAGAGTTTTGTGGATTCTACTGATATAGTTGTAGCTTATCGAGGACGTCATCGATGGGCGCAAACGATTATTCAAAGTCCTTTTGAGGAAGAAGATGTAGAAATTGATAGATTACGAGAGGGTGGCGTCTATTTAATTACTGGTGGACTTGGTGGAATTGGATTTGAAATTGCAAAAGATTTAGCTAATAGAGTATCAAATGTCAAACTTATATTGATTGGCCGCTCAGAGTTCCCACCTCGTAATCAATGGGAACAGTACCTAGAAAATAAAGACGAGCGTATAAGCCGAGTTATTTCTGATTTGTTGACAATGGAGTCTCAAGGTGCAGAATACATGATCCTAAGTTCTGATGTTTCCAATCAAGATGATATGAAACAGGCAATTGAAAAGGCTAAATCTCGTTTTGGTTCTATTAATGGTGTAATTCATGCAGCAGGTGTCGCTGATTATCTAGGTATTATGATGAATCGTGAAAAAGAATCTAATAATAAAATTTTAGCTCCGAAAATTAAAGGTACACTAGTACTCGATGCTTTATTAAAAGATGAACCAATTGATTTCTTCGTACTATGTTCATCAATTGGTAATGTGGCGTATCATATGAAATTTGGTCAGAGTGGTTATAATGCAGCGAATGAATTTTTAGATGCATTTGCGTTTTATAAGCGGGCTCATGATGGAGTATTCACTGTAGCTATTAACTGGCCAGATTGGCAAGAGGTGGGTATGTCACTTAAGTCGGCTGAAATATGGGCAAGGCAATTTAATATGGATATGGAAAGTGTATTACATGATGGTGTAACTGTAGAAGAGGGTTTAAAAGTATTCCGTAGTATTATCAATAGAAATCAACAACAAGTCGTGGTTTCTCCAATAGATTTACATTGGAAAATTTTAAATGGTGCCAACTATTATAATGAACTATTGGAAAAAGGAAGTAAGAATAGATTAAAGCAGAATCGTTCAGATGTTTCCACAACGTATAGACCACCAACTAATGAAATTGAACAACAATTATACGAATTATTAAAAGATATGTTTGGAATCGAAGAAATAGGAATTTACGATAATTTCTTCGATCTAGGAATGAGTTCTTTAGATCTTGTTCGTATTAATGTGAAATTAAAAGAGGCCTTTAAACGAGACTTACCTATAGTTGTTCTTTATGAGCATACGTCAATTAAATCTCTTGCTAAATATTTAAGTAATCAAGAAGTAAATAACAATTTAACAAATAAAAAAGAGTTATTGAAAGCGAAATCGGTTATGAAAAATACATTATCTGCTTTAAAAAGTAGAAAGTAGTAAAGGGAGGGGAACAACATGATTAATAAAGAAGTAGTTCCGTCAAAAGTTGAGTTTTGCTGGGGATTACCTGTTATTCCAACACCACAAACAAAAGAACTTCTAGAGGAATATGTTAATCAAGCTAAAAGAGCTGAGAAGAATAACTTTGACTCGGTATTGGTTTCCATTGCACCAACATCTGTTGATCCAATGATAGCAGCGTCTATGATTGGAATGAATACGGAGTTTGTAAAGATTTTGGTTGCGCAAAATACAAACCAGATGCTTCCTACCGTAACAGCAAAAGCATTGAATACTTTAAATAGTTTAATTGGTAATCGTGCAGATATTAACATTGTAACTGGAAGTGCCTCGCTTGTCCTTGCGCGTGATGGATTACCAGAACCGCACCATGTTCGATATGCTAGGACAAAAGAATATATTGAGCTGTTACAACAATTAAGACGAGGAGTAACTAGCTATAAAGGTGAGTTTTATCAAGTAGAAAATAGTGATATTTATCCAAAGGAAGATCTATCTCGAAGTGCCCGCTACTTTGTAGCGGGGTCCTCCGAGGATGCAATGAGAGTAGCTGCAGAGTATGGTGATGCTTATATACTTTATGCAACAGATCGCAAAAGTCTTAGAGAACACTATCAAACAGTTAATAATTACGCTAAGCAATATGGGCGCGAGAAAATTCCATGTGCTATTTTAGTAGACATCATTGCTCGTGAGACTTCGGAAGAAGCATATGAAGAAGCATATGAATTACTTGAGAGAACACCAGCAGCCTTAAAGCGGATGACTAAGCTATTTTTAGATAATGCAGATTCTGTTGGACTTCGCCGATACAAAGATTTAATTACAAAAGATAGTATGTGGATAGATGATCATCTTTGGGGAGGTCTAAGTTTAGTTAACCCATCTAATTCAATTTCTATTGTTGGTAGCTATGAGGAAGTCATCTCGACGTTAACTGATTTTTGGGAAATAGGGGCAAATTATTTTCTTATTACTTCTCAGATTAGTGAGCATGAAATTGAACGTATTGGTCAAAATGTTGTGCAACCATTTAAAAAGAAAATTGAAAAGTTAATCCAAGTTAACTAAAAGAGGGCTAAAAATATGAAGTTAAACATATGGTTGAAGTTTATCATTTTAATGACTTTAATAGTACTCCCTTATCGACAGGTGGAAGCACAGGAAACGGTACAGGTTAATGAGAAGAAAATACAGAAGCATATAGAAGAACAAATATCTCAAGCGGGTATTCCTGGACTTTCAGTAGTAATTGTAAAAGGAAACGAAACGATTTATAAGAAGAATTATGGCTATGCCAATACAGACAAAAAACGTCAAGTTACGAATGAGACGCTTTTCGAGCTAGGTTCTACTTCAAAAGCTTTTACGGCATTAGCTGTATTGCAGCTAGAAAAAGAAGGGAAAATTAAACTTAGTGATTCTTTAACTAAATATGTTTCATGGTTTGAAATGGAGTATAAAGGCAAACCTTATGAAATTACACTTTATGACTTATTACACCATACTAGTGGAATACCGGAAAAGGCCATTGGATATATTCCTATAACCAATGGCAAAGATTCTATTGAGAAAACGATTAGAAATGTTATGCCAATAGGACTAAACCGAGAGCCGGGTAGCAGTTTTGAATATTCTACGGTTAACTACGATCTATTAGGCTTAGTAATCGAGAAGGCAACTAATCAATCATTTGAAAGATATGTTCAAGATCATGTGCTATCAAAGTTGGATTTATTGAGTACATACGCTGGACGTGAGATGGCCCCATTAGATAACATGGCCCAAGGTTACAAGCGTAATTTCTTACAATCATTACCCTATGACGCTCCTAATTATAGGGGGAATACACCGGCTGGATATTTTATTTCAAATATAAATGATATGGAAAGATGGTTAAAATTACAGCTTGGGGTTGAAAAGCCTAGGATGTTTCCGGAGGAATTGATTAACGATTCTCATAAAGCGAATAGAAAGGTTGCCCCAGATAGCAATGGAGCTTCATATGCAGCTGGATGGGAGGTCTATCAAAGTGGTGGAGGGGAAATTTCACATGGTGGAAGTAACCCAAATTATTCATCGTATATTGGTTTCCGTGATGAGGAACAGATAGGGGTCGTAGTATTAGCAAATCTGAATAGTAATTACACTTACTATATCGGTAGCAGTCTTTTAAATATGATGATAGATAAAGAAGTTAAACCGTTACTCTATGATGAATATAAGAAAACGGATCAAATAGGAACAGCCTTATTTGTGATCTCATCTTTGTGTTTACTAACGTTATTGGTCATGTTATTTCATTTAATCAGGGAGATTATTTTTAGAAAAAGAAAGTTTATATTACCAACGGGAAAAACATGGTTACATATGGTATTAGTTGTTGCGATATATGGGCTAATGATTTATGCACTTTATCAACTACCAAATCTCTTGTTTGGAGGGCTTCCGTGGGCATTTATAAAAGTTTGGGCTCCTTCAACTGTTGTACTTGCAATATATGCAATTGCTGGGGTGGGTTTGGCCTATGTTATCCATACATTCTTAAATCTTTGTTTTCCAAGACAAAAGGGAAAGTCGCTTTTGACTTTAATTGTTTTGGGATTAATATCAGGATTTGGTAATGCCTTTCTCATTTTTGTGATTAATGAAACGTTTGTTAGATCAAATAATTTAGAAAATGGCTTGTTGTTTTACTTTGTACTTGGAATCGTTATGTATGTCTTTTCACAACGTATTATTAGAACTAGCATTGTATCGTATACAAACGAGCTAGTTTATGAAAAAAGGATGGAATTAACAGATAAGTTGTTACAGACTCCTTATTACAAATTGGAGTTGATTGAGAAGGGCCGAATAGAGGCGACATTAAATAACGATACGGAAGTTATCTCTCGTTCTCTCAATCTATTAGTTACTGCTGGAACAAGTTTATTAACGTTACTATTTTGTTTTCTCTATCTTGGTGTAATGAATATGTATGCCTTTTTACTATCCTTGTGTATCATCTTTATTACTGCAGGGGTATATTCTTTGATCGGACGACAAGCAGATAAAGTTTGGAATGAAACAAGAGATATTCAGAATGTATATTTTCGTTTGATTGGTGATCTAAGGCATGGTTTCAAAGAGCTTAGGCTTCATACTGGAAAACGAAACGATTTTCGAGAAGTTATGAATGAAAGCTGTAATAACTATCGTGTTAAACGAACGATAGGAGATATTAAATTTGCAAATGTGTTTGTTCTGGGAGAACTATTATTCATTTTTGTTATTGGTATTGTAGTTTTCGTATTTCCAGAAATTTTTGTTAATATGCCGAAAGAGACGATAAGTAACTATGTAATCGTTTTTCTGTATATGACAGGTCCAGTTAATGAAATACTGGGCGGTATCCCTCAGCTCGTAAATGTACGTATTTCTTGGCAACGTATTCAACAAATGGTGAAGAGTGTAGATTATATAAAGGCAAATGAGCAAATCGCGACAACAAAAGAGTACTTAGATGTGCCAATTTGTTTGCAGCTACAAAATGTAAGTTATAAGTATAAGAATAAAGATGGAGATTTTACTGGTTTTGGTATTGGTCCGATAGACATGGAGTTTAATTCTGGAGAAATAGTCTTTATTGCTGGTGGTAATGGGAGTGGAAAATCTACTTTATCAAAACTGATTACTGGGTTATATGAACCTAATGAAGGTAACGTTTTATTAAATGGAAAAGAAATAGCTCCAGAGGAATTGAATCAATACTATTCAGCTATCCTGAGTGATTTTCATGTTTTTGATAGGCTATATGGAATTAATACAGAAGGAATGAAAGCAGAAATCGATCATTATTTAGAACTTCTCCAACTGAGTGACAAGGTTGGCATTGAGGATGGGCGCTTTACTACTACGCAACTATCAACTGGACAAAAGAAAAGGTTGGCATTGCTGGTTACGTATTTGGAAAATCGACCTATACTTTTATTTGATGAATGGGCAGCGGATCAAGATCCTGGTTATAGACGCTTCTTTTATGAAGAATTGTTACCTCAAATGCGAGCGAAGGGTAAATGTATTATTGCTATTACTCACGACGATCAATATTTTCATTTGGCAGATAACCTTATAGTGATGGAGATGGGAACTGTGAAAATGAATAAAACAAAGGAGGCATTATCATGAGTAAGGAAATTAAATGTGTTGTTTGGGACTTAGATTGTACAATTTGGGATGGTGTTTTATTAGAGAGTGGTACAGTTACTTTAAAACCTGGAATTTATGAAATTATATGTGAATTAGATCGACGTGGAATACTGCAATCAGTTGCTAGTAAAAATAACTACGAAGATGCAATAGCTAAATTACGGGAATTTGGAATAGAAGAGTATTTTTTATATCCGGAGATTCATTGGAACTCTAAATCTAGTTCCATTGAGAAAATTAGAAAAAATTTAAACATAGGTATTGATACTTTTGCGTTCATTGATGACCAACCTTTTGAATTAGAAGAGGTACAGAGTGTTCATAATGATATTCTGTGTATACATGTAAATGAATATAAGTCGTTATTAGACTTGCCACGACTACAACCAAAAAGAATTACAGAAGATTCAGGTCGTCGAAGACTGATGTATTTAGAAAATCTTAAGAGAACGAAGGATGAAGAAGAATATGAAGGCCCAAAAGAAGAATTTTTAGCTTCACTTGGGATGAATTTTGTGATTAGTGAGGCTCGTGAGGAAGATTTGCAGCGTGCAGAGGAGTTAACAGTACGTACGAATCAATTAAATTCGACTGGTATTACCTATGATTATGATGAATTAAACTATTATCGTAATCATCCAGATTATTTATTATTAGTTTGTGAGTTATCAGATAAATATGGCTCCTATGGGAAGATTGGTTTAACACTTGTAAAAAGGACGGAGGAAGCCGACTGCCTAAAACTTCTTCTCATGTCTTGTCGTGTAATGTCCCGTGGCGTTGGTACTATACTCCTCACATATCTAATGGAAAGAACAAAACAGGCAGGTAAACGCTTTTTGGCTGAGTTTCGACAGACTGACCGTAACCGTATGATGTTTGTTACGTACCGATTAGCTGGATTTAAGGAAACTAGCAACGAAAATGGAATATTAATTTTAGAACATAATCTTGAGAATATAAATCCTTATCCTCACTATATTAATATACAATTTCCGGAAACACCAACGGATGTGGATAGAGGGGAAGTGGAAATATGCAACAAACAATTGTAAAACATTCTCTTACGCACCCACAAAAAAGAGTTTGGTATAATGAACAAATTTATCCAAACACATCTATGTATAACATCGGAGGGATGGTTCTTATTAATGGGGAAATTAATTTTACAATTTTAGAAAAAGCAATTCATTTATTCATTAAGAAAAATGATGGTTTACGTCTACGGATTTTTCAACAACATAGAGAACCCCACCAATATATATCACCATTTGAACCTACACCAATACGTTTAATTGATTTTTCTAATCATCATAATTCAAGTTTAGAAGCTAGAAAATGGGCCCAGGATGAATTTCAAAAACAAATTCCACTTGAAGGAGGCCCTCTGTTTGAATTTGTGCTCTTGAAAATAAGTGATGTAGAAAGCTCCTATTTTGTTAAGTTTCATCATATTATAGCTGATGGTTGGACAATCCAACTTATGACGAGTCAAATTATCGATTTTTACTCTAAGTTAAAGAATGATGAGCATATAAATGATACGGTTGAATCTACTTATCTGTCTTATTTACAAGCAGAGGAGAAATATCTGGAATCCCCTCGATACGTAAAAAATAAGAATTATTGGAATGAGAAATTTATGAATCTGCCAGATTTCTTTTTATCAAAAACATCTCATTCTCTAGAAGGGAAACGAAAGATATTTTTAATTGAAAAAGAAAAATCGGTTGCTCTACAGTCTTTTATACAAAAACATAGAATATCTATGAATACATTATTTTCAACCTTTATGCTTATTTATATTCATAAAATGTATGATCAATCAGACATAATCATTGGATCTCCTGTACTAAATCGTTCCGGTGTACTAGAAAAGAAAATAGTAGGTATGTTTACTAGCACAATGCCGTTACGGTTAAATGTGGATGAAGATGAGAGTGTTCTATCTTTCATTAAAAGAGTAAATCATGAAATAAAACAATGTCTATTTCACCAGCGTTATCCTTATAACTTATTGGTAAAAGACTTGCAATTGACTAGTAAAGGATACGATGGTTTATTTCAATATAGTGTGAATTACTATAATACAAAACTTAAAAATACTATTGATGGATTTTCTTTAGAAAACGTGGAGTTTTACAGTGGTTACCAAGCCTATTCATTGCAGTTAGTTATTAAGGAATGGGCAGATGAAGGTTTAGAAATTCAATATGATTATAAAGTCGCGGATTTTGAAGAAGATCAAATCAATTGTATGCATGAGAGGTTTTTAGCTTTAATAGAACAAGTTTTACGTAATGAAGATCAATCGATAAAAGAATTATCTTTGTTATCGGATGATGAGCAAAAGTTTATGTTAGAGAAATTTAACAATACAGCTGTTGTGTATCCGAAAGAAAAAACTATTCAAGAATTATTTGAAGAACAAGTAAAACAGACACCAGAAAAAATAGCAATTCAACATGCTGATAGATCAATGACTTATCTTGAATTAAATAAGAAATCTAATCAGTTAGCAAGAAAGTTACGAGAAAAAGGAATCAAAAATGGTCAAGTCGTGGGTATACTAGCTAAACATTCACTTGAGATAGTAATTGCAATTTGGGGAGTTATTAAGGCTGGAGGTACATATTTGCCTATAGATCCTTCCTACCCAGAGGACCGAATTCGTTATATTTTGAATGATAGCGGCACAACATTACTTTTAACTGACTATACAAATGAGGGTAATTTAGAATATTTAGGTGAGAAAATTAATATATGTGATCAGAAACTTTATGAAGGAGATAATGCCAATCTAAACCTAGTAAATGCACCAAATGATCCAATATATATAATTTATACCTCTGGAACCACGGGGAATCCTAAAGGAACTGTAATCACTCAACGTGGATTGGTTAACTATATTTCCTGGGCTAAAAAGAACTATATTAGTAGTGAAAATGATGTTTTTGCATTATATTCATCCGTTTCTTTTGATTTAACAGTAACTTCAATATTCACTCCTTTAATAAGTGGTTTATTGTTAGTAATATATCATGATAATGAAGATGAGTTTATTTTGTCAAAAATACTCAAGGAAAATGTAGTAACAGTGTTGAAAGTTACGCCTTCACATTTAGCATTGTTAAATAACTATTCACCCCCAAAAGTTTCATCTCTTCGCAGATTGATTGTGGGTGGAGAGGATTTGAAAACCTCAGTCGCCGAAAAGATATATGATCTTTTTAGCGGTAAAGTTGAAATAATTAATGAATATGGACCAACTGAAACTGTGGTTGGATGTATGATTCATCGTTATGATCCAGATCTAGATCGAAGAGCATCCGTACCAATTGGTACACCAGCTGATAATGTTCAAATATATTTATTGGATAAGAATCTTCAGCCGGTTCCTATTGGTGTAAAAGGAGAAATTTATATATCGGGTGATGGGGTAGCTAAAGGTTATTTAAATCGTCCGGATTTAACAGCGCAACGTTTTTTATCCAATCCATTTATTTCGAGTGAGAAGATGTATCGAAGTGGTGACTTAGCTGTCATGTTGCCAAATGGATTAATTGAGTATCAAGGACGGATGGATTCTCAAGTGAAAGTTAAAGGATATCGTATTGAAATAGGGGAAGTTGAGAATGCACTGTTACAACACAAGTCTGTTAAAGATGTAGTAGTGGTGAATTGGCAAGGTGAGGATAATTCAAATCATCTAGTTGCTTACATTGTTTTGAAAGACAGTGTTCAAAATATAGAAATACGCAATTTTATTTCGCATATGCTACCAAGTTATATGATTCCTTCATTTTTTATCTATATGGATCAGCTACCGCTTACTATTAATGGAAAGGTAGATCGTCAAGCGTTGCCAGATCCGATGTTAAATAACGGTTCTAATCATACTCATTTAGAAGAAGTAGATGAAGATGTTACTGCAATGGTTAGTGAAGTTCTCAAGGAAATATTACAGACTGATAGAATCGAATTGCATAGTAATTTTTATCATTTAGGTGGAGATTCTATTAAAGCGATCCAAGTGAGCGCTAGATTACAAGAACTGGGATGGAAAGTTAGAGTTAAAGATGTACTAAATTATCCAGTTGTAAGTGAATTGGCAGCAATGTTAGTTAAACAAAAAGATGTTACAGTCTCACAAACATTGGTAACAGGAAAGGTAGAGCCTACTCCTATTATGCGTTGGTTCCTTAATCAACAGTTTAAGAACCCGCATCATTGGAATCAATCGGTATTACTGTCTTTGAAGAAGCCGGTTAAAGAAGAATATGTTAATAAGATGTTAAATACGATCATGCATCATCATGATTTGTTACGGTTAAGGTATGAGGATAAGCAGGATTACTTCTATTATGACGAAGATATGTCCATTGTTGATTCTAAGGTTACCATGTTTGATTTGTCTGAAATTCCAATTGAAATGGCTTTGAATCAGGTTCATATAAAAGGTGAAGAGTTAAAAGGAAGTTTAAATTTGAATGTAGGACCATTATTTAAAGGGGCCTTATTCCAGCTTTCAAATGATCAACAGTTGTTATTATTAACTGCACACCACCTTATTGTTGATGCTGTGTCCTGGCGTATTTTAATTGAAGATGCAAACCGATGTTTGAATAGCTTGTATTTAGGAGAAGTTCCATCGCTACCATTAAAAACTAACTCTTTCCAAGATTGGTCTGAAGCTTTAAATAGTCGAGGAGTTAATTTAGTACGTGCTGAATTAGATTATTGGGAATCCATAGATAACATGCTAGATAATAATTTTCAAATTAATAGAGAAAAAGAAAATAGTACTGTTGAAAGTTGTACTACTCTTACCTTTACATTGAATGCAGATGATACAAGAAAACTATTAACTACTGCAAATGTGCCTTACAATACACAACCAATGGAGTTGTTACTTGCTGTGTTGACAGAAAATTTAGGTAAATATACAAACCAAGATCAAATTAAATTTGAGTTAGAAGGTCATGGTCGAGAGGAATTATTTGAGCATCTTGATATTTCACGTACAGTAGGGTGGTTTACAACGATGTATCCTATTGTATTACAAGTTTCGCATAATATTGCTAATCAAATAAAGAGTGTTAAAGAAGAGGTTCGTAAAAGACCTAATAAGGGAATTGGATATGGAATTCTTAAAGAGAAGTTTCCTTCTTGCAAAGATTTAACTCAAAATATAATTCGTTTTAACTATTTAGGAGAGATAGATAATTCTCTCGGGGATGGATGGTTTACTATTGTTGATTATCAAAGTGGCAGTGAACAATCAAAAGATAATCATATTACTGCATTATTGGATATTGTGGCCATGGTTAAGAATAAAAGCTTAGAAATTCATGTGACATTTAGTACAAGTCATTTTCAAAAGAATTTTGTAGAAAATTTATTTTCAGATTATCTAGAACGACTACAGACATATATCCAATCCTGTTGTCAAATGCAAACAAAAGAATTTACTTCATCAGATTTTGAAACCTTAAACCTTAGTGATGAAGAAATTGATAATTTGTTTGATTAAACAACTATTTGATGAAAATTTTATTTAATAAAGGAGAAGTCACTTGAGAAAATTAATGAAAGATTTATCGCCAGGATTGAATAGTAACAAATATTTGGTTTGTGTTCCTTATGCTGGGGGCTATTCGAATTCTTTTTTATCTTTAAAGAATTATTTACCGAAAGATATAAAACTTATTTCATTTGATCCTCCAGGCCATGGTCCTAATCTTTCTCCACTAGTTGATAACATAGATGATCTTGTTAATTTATATTTAATGGAGATGCAACCAATTTTAGAGGGAGAGGTTACATTATTTGGCCATAGCATGGGAGGAATTATAGTTCACCGTATGGCTCAAATTTTAGAAAGTAAGGGTATAAATCCTAAAAATGTTATTATCTCTGCTATGAATCCACCGGAAATAAGAAGAAAAACAAATCATTTAGATGATAAAGACTTTATAGATTATATAAAGTCTTTGGGAGGATTACCGGATGAAGTATTACAACATCAGGAGCTTTTAAACTATATCCTTCCAGTTATTCGATCAGACTTTCGTGCCATTGAGAATTATATAAATGATGACACAACATTGTTGAAAGCGCCCCTATATATTATTAGTGGAACAACAGACTCTAATTATACAGTAAAAGGGGCTAAGAATTGGGTAGAATGGGGCAATGAGGTTTATTTTCTAACAGTTAATGGTGGTCATATGTTTTTACTACATCAAGCTGACATCGTGGGCGAGTTAATTATGAAAATACTAGATAGGGTAAAATCTGTGAAGTAAAAAAATTAAGAGATGTATCTGAGTAAGAGAAAAGTGCATTTCTATGCTTTATGTGAAACTTCTATTGTTAAAGTAGCAATCTAATTGGTCGTCATTGGGAGTTTTATTACTGAGGAAGAAAACTCCCAATGACGAGTATGATTGTGCCCCCTCATGATAAAACGGATAGGTCTATGGGGAACATAACCACTAAATATGTAGTATTTAGTATCAATATCATAGAGAATGGTGGGAAGAAAAAATGCTTGATAAATTTACCCAGCAGGTTTTATTATCTAGTGAAAAATTTAAAAAAGAAAAAGAATATTGGTTAGACAAGTTATCAGGTGATGTTGAGTTAAGTAGATTTCCTTGTGATTGTCTGTCTTTAAATAATATTCAGGCTTCTAAAGAAAGTTATTATTGTCAATTCCCATCGGATATTGCGAAGAGAGCTGTAGCAATTAGCAATAATTCTAATATGTTACTATACACTATTTTATTATCAGGTGTGAAATATCTCTTAAGTAGATATACCGATAAGGATGATGTAGTAATTGGAATGCCAGTTTTTAAACAAGGTCAAGAAGAGACGGTTTTTCAAAACAACTTTTTATTATTACGTACTCAAATAAATCAAGAAGATAATTTTAAAGAAATAATATATAAAATTAAAGAAACAATTTTAGAGTCAAATGAACATTGTCATTTTCCTTTTAATAAACTTACTCAATTATTAAGTCTAGATGGAGAGAGTAATAATCTTCCCTTATTAAATACAATAGTAATGTTAGATGATATTCATTGTTATGAGAGTACAGATAAAATAAACTCTGATATGGTTATTAGGTTTATGAAAAATGAAGAACAGTTAAAGGTTCAAGTGGATTACAATTCTACTTTATATAGTGAAGGATTAGTTAGTAGAATAGTTAATCATTTATATAATATTTTAGATATATTAATGAAAGATCCAAATAAATCTGCAATGGATCTAGATGTAATGCCTAAAACAGAAAAGAATCAAATATTATTTGATTTCAATCATACGACTAGAGTTCATAAAACATTACTTTGTGAGACTGTAACAGCTCCTCAATTATTTGAAGAGCAGGTAAAACAGAATCCTAATCAAATAGCGATTGTATGTAATGGAAAAGAAATTACATATAAACAATTAAATATAAAAGCTAATCAGTTGGCGAGAAGGTTATTAGACCAGGGAGTTAAAAGAGAATCCATTGTTGGTGTGATGATGGAACGCTCTATTGAGATGATTGTAGGCATATTAGGTATCTTAAAAGCGGGTGGGGCGTATTTACCGATTGATACCGAGTTACCAAAACAAAGAGTGGAATATATGCTGACAGACAGCGGGTGTTCACATGTACTAACATATCAAAACTCTATTATAAAGGGAGTAGCATTTCAAGGTAGTGTAATAAATCTAATGGATATTCCTTTTGAAGAAGAACATGTAGAAGATTTGCAGATAACGATGGAACCTCAAAATTTGGCATATGTTATTTATACATCAGGTTCTACAGGCCAGCCCAAAGGGGTAATGATTGAACATCGTTCCTTAACTAATTTTTTGTGTGCAATGTATGAGGACTTCTCTCAAGATATAGGGATAACTGATAATGTACTATTCTCAAGTAGTATTTCTTTTGATGTTACTATATTTGAAATATTTGTCCCATTGGTATGTGGAGCAAGAATGACTATTTATCAAGGTGAGAAGTTTGATGTACCAAAACTTGTACAAGTCATTCTTGAGGAACAGGTTACGTTAGCATATATTCCACCTACCTTATTAAATGAAATATATGATTATTTTGTAAGGGCGAATCAGAAGATATCGTTAAATAAACTTTTCGTGGGAGTAGAACCAATTAAAACAGAATTACTCGCAAAATACGATCATCTATTTAGGGGGAACCTCCAAATATTAAATTTATACGGACCTACAGAGGCTACAGTCTGTTGTACATCTTATCAATATGAGAGGGATAAAGAAATTACAACACAAAACGTACCAATAGGTTCGCCATTGTTAAATACTAAAATTTATATATTGGATTCATTTCACAGGCTACAACCTATAGGTGTTCCAGGAGAAATATGTATTTCTGGCATAGGGTTAGCTAGGGGATACATCAATCGAAAAGAATTAACAGCAGATAAATTTATTGATCATCCATTTGAACGAGGTGAGAAATTATATAAAACAGGAGATATAGCGAGATGGCTACCTGATGGTAACATAGAATACTTGGGACGAGTTGATCATCAAGTGAAAATAAGGGGATATCGAATAGAACTAGGTGAGATAGAAGCAAGTTTGTTAAAATATGAGACAATCAAAACCGCCGTAGTAATACAGCGAGAAGATGAAAGTGGAGAAAAGTATTTATGTGCGTATGTAGTTACAGAAAAAGATATTCCTATTCCAGAGGTAAGAGCATATTTAGCAACCAAGTTACCCTATTATATGATACCTCAACAAATCATATCCATTCAAAACATACCGTTAACACAAAACGGAAAAATAGATAGAAAAAAATTACCTCAACCTATTAATAATTTGAAATCTAGTCATCTAGAGCCGACAAATTCTATAGAAAGAAAATTAGTTGAGATTTGGAAAGATGTATTAGGAATACAAAGGATAGGAATACGGGATAATTTTTTTGAGATAGGTGGTCATTCATTAAAGGCTGCTAGGCTAATTTCTATTGTTAATAAAGAATTTAATGTGCAATTATCTATTAAATCCCTATTTAAGTTTCCTGTTTTGGTTGATTTTTCAAAATGTATATTAGAAATGGAAAAAAGTAATTATATTTCCATAGAACCTGTAAAACAACAAGAGTATTATTTAGCTTCTACGTCACAAAAGAGAATGTTTATAGTAGATCAATTCGAAGATGGTACAAATACAACTTATAATATGCCCACAATACTTAAAGTAGAAGGGGATATTTGTAAAGATAAGTTTGAAAATATATTTCAATCTTTAATTGAGAGACATGAAATCTTAAGAACTTCTTTTCAAATTTTAGATGGGGAATTAGTGCAGAAAATTGAGCCTAATATAGATTTCAATATTGAATACGTTCATGTAAATGAAAAAGATGCGGATTATTTAATACATGAGTTTATAAGTCCATTTGATTTATCAAAACCTCCATTATTAAGGGTGTTGCTTTTAAGGATAGCAGAAGAAAGACATATCCTTGTAGTAGATATGCATCATATAATATCTGATGGTTTATCAATGGGGATATTAATAAAAGAGTTTGTAGAATTGTATAAAGGAAATGAGCTTCCAAAATTGAGAGTGCAGTACAAAGACTATGTGATGTGGCAAAATGGACCTTACTATAAGAATCTAATTAGTGAACAAAAGAATTATTGGTTAACAACTTTAAAAGGAGAACTCCCGGTTTTAAATTTTCCAACCGATTTTCAAAGACCGACTATACAAAGCTTTAAAGGTAATGTTTGTTCTTTTAATTTGGGAACAGATTTAACTTTTAAAGTAAATAAGCTAGCAACTGAAACTGGTACCACGCCATATATGATTTTATTGGCCATTTATAACATACTTTTATCTAGATACACAGGTCAAGAAGACATTATTGTAGGTTCGCCTATTGCTGGAAGGTCTCATTCTGATACTAATCATATGATTGGTATGTTTATTAATACTTTGGTAATGAGAAATTATCTAGAAAATGACGATGAGTTTATTGAGTTTTTGAGTAGATTAAAACTCAATACATTAGAAGCTTATGAAAATCAAGACTATCCTTTTGAAGAACTATTAGAAGGTTTAGACTTGCATAGGGATACAAGTAGAAATCCATTATTTGATACCATGTTTGTTTTTCAAAACATGGATATGAATCCAATATCTATTGGTGAATTAGAATTTACACCGTATCCGTTTAAGCAGTCAGTTTCAAAATTTGATTTGTCATTAGTAGCAACGGAAATAGATAATAACATTCATTTAAAAGTAGAATATAGTATTAAGTTATTTAAAGCGGAGACAATAGAAAGGTTAATGGTACATTTTACAAATATAGTTGAGGAAGTAACTAATAACCCTAGAGTACGATTGCGTAATATTAATATGTTATCTATAGAAGAAGAACATTATATTATGAATGAATTTAACAAAAAAGAGAATTCAAATTCTAATCATTTATTAGTGCATAAAATGTTCGAAGAACAAGTAAAACGGAACCCTAATCAAATAGCCGTTGTATGTAATGAAAAAGGAATTACATATAATGAATTAAATATAAAAGCTAATCAGTTGGCGAGAAGGTTATTAGACCAAGGAGTTAAAAGAGAATCCATTGTTGGTGTGATGATGAAACGCTCCATCGAGATGGTTATAGGTATATTAGGTGTCTTAAAAGCAGGTGGGGCGTATTTACCAATTGATACCGACTTACCAAAACAAAGAGTGGAATATATGCTGACAGACAGTGGGTGTTCACATGTATTAGTACATCAAAACTCTATTATAAAGGGGATAGAATTCCAAGGTAATGTAATAGATCTAATGGATATGTCTTTTGAAGAAGAACCAGGAGAAGACATGCACATGATGATAGAACCTCACAACTTAGCGTATGTTATTTATACATCAGGTTCTACAGGACAACCTAAAGGAGTAATGATTGAACATCGATCCTTGACTAACTTTTTGTGTGCAATGTATGAAGATTTCTCTCAAGATATAGGGATAACTGATAACGTTCTATTCTCAAGTAGTATTTCTTTTGATGTTACTATTTTTGAGATATTTGTCCCATTGATATATGGCGCAAGAATGACTATTTATCAAGGTGAGAAGTTTGATGTAACAAAACTTGTACAAGTCATTCTTGAGGAACAGGTTACATTATCATATATTCCACCTACTTTATTAAATGAAATATATGATTATTTTGTTAGAGATAACCAGAAGATAGTGTTAAATAAGCTACTTGTGGGAGTAGAACCCATTAAAACAGAATTACTCGCAAAATACGATCATCTATTTAGGGGGAACCTCCAAATATTAAATGGATACGGACCTACAGAGGCTACAGTTTGTTGTACATCTTATCGATATGAGAGTAATAAAGAAATTACAACACAAAACGTACCGATAGGTTCGCCATTGTTAAATACTAAAATTTATATATTGGATTCATTTCATAGGATACAACCTATAGGTGTTCCAGGTGAAATATGTATCTCTGGTATAGGGTTAGCTAGAGGATACATCAATCGAAAAGAATTAACAGCAGATAAATTTATTGATCATCCATTTGAACGAGGTGAGAAACTATATAAAACAGGGGATATAGCAAGGTGGCTACCTGATGGTAACATTGAATATTTGGGCCGAGTCGATCATCAAGTAAAAATAAGGGGATATCGAATAGAACTAGGTGAGATAGAAGCGAGTTTATTAAAATATGAGACAATCAAAACGGCCGTAGTAATAGATCAAGAAGATGAAGCTGGGGAAAAGTATTTATGTGCATACGTAGTTACAGAAAAAGATATTCCTATTCCAGAGGTAAGAGCATATTTGGCAACAAAGTTACCACATTATATGATACCTCAACAACTTATACCAATTCACAATATACCATTAACACAAAATGGGAAAATAGATAGAAGTAAGTTACCGAAGCTAAATACACTGGGCAATAGTAATTATGTACCACCAAGAAATGAAATAGATAGTAGTTTAATTGATATTTGGAGTAGTATATTAGGCGTAAATAATATTGGTATAAATGATAATTTCTTTGAATTAGGTGGTCATTCTCTTAAGGGACTAAAGTTATTCGAAAATATCAAGAGAATGTTTAATGTGCAACTGCCATTAAGTTTATTATTTCAAAAGGCTACTATTGAACAATTAAGTGATGTAATAAGTAGGAATAAAGGAATAGACAGTGAGTGTTTAATTCCAATTCAAAATGGAACAAACAAGGATAGTCAATGGTTCATTATTCATGGGCAAGGCGGGGGTATATTAAACTATTATGATTTGGCTAGAGAATTAGGAGAGGATAAGACTGTATATGGGTTACAATCTATAGGATATGATGGTAGTAGATTTCCAAACTTATCTGTAGAGGAAATGGCGGTAAGATATATAGAAGAGATTAAACAAGTAAAAAAAGAAGGGCCATATACCTTATTAGGATGGTCTTTTGGAGGAATAGTTGCATTTGAAATGGCTAGAAAATTAGAAGAACTAGGTGATAAAGTTAGTTTTCTAGGTTTACTTGATGTTCATCCTATTGAACAAGGTAGGGAGATTCTTAGTTTAAATATTAAGAATGCATTTGAAGAATTGGAAAAATTCAATGATCAGTTAGGGATTGAGAAAATTAGTTTTGAGCAAATGAGTGAAGAACAATTAATAGAATCTTTACTGAAAAAATTTACATTGAATGAAAATAGTTGTCAGCAAAATTTTGAAGATCCAATGATGAATAAGTTAAAAGTAATGATAGCTAATAGATATGCATACCTAAAATATAATTGTAAACAAAAAATAAAAGCAGATATCTTTCTATTTAATGCATCTATTAATGACATTCACCCACTAGTAGATTATAACAGATGGAATGAATATACATCAGGGGAAGTATACGCTTTGCAAGTGCCAGGTTCCCATCTGAGTATGTTAGAGAAACCGCATATTCATGAATTGGTAAAGAGTATAAAAATGAATTTTAAACAAATGCTCTTATTAGCACATGTAAATAGGTGAAATATTATTTGAAATTGTACACTATTAGTTTTCTAAAAGTCTCATAAATTCGTGTATAACATATTATGAGACTTTTTTCTTTGAGACCATTCAATAATAAATATAAAGAGGTTGGAAAATAAGTGGAAAATATGAATATAAAATAGAATATTATCCTCTGAAAATGTTTTTTACTATTAAAAATAAATAGGAATTGTTCATTGAGAGTTTTTTATATTTATATAAGATGTTAGGTGGGAAGGAAATAATGAATATATATAAGGTACGTGTGCCAAGAAATATAGAACATAATATTATGCAGAAACTTATGTGTTTGGTCTCAAAAGAAAAGCAGATGAAAATACAGAAATATAAAAGAAAGCCCGACCAATATAGTGCCTTAATTGGAGACATTATAATAAGATATTTAATTACTACAAATTTCTCAAAAGAAAATAAAGATATTAAATATAAATACAATGAATACGGAAAGCCTTATGTTAATGAGTTAAATCATTTTCATTTTAATATATCACATTCCGAAAGTTGGGTTGTTGGAGCTATTCATGAGGAAGAAGTAGGAATAGATGTAGAAAAAGTTCGGCCCATAGATACTACAATGATTAAAAATATATTTACTGAGGAAGAATTTAATTATTTAAATTCATTAAATGTAGAACAACAATTAGATGTGTTTTATGAATTATGGACTATAAAAGAAAGCTTTGTTAAATGGATAGGGAAAGGGCTAACTATACCTTTAAACTCTTTTGTTATTAATAAAAATACAATATTTTATGGTGACATGTTATCTAATGAAGTTTATTATAAAAAGTTTACTATTGGTAAAGATTATAAGCTTTCTTGTTGTGCTTCTTTAGACAGTTTTCCAGAATCAATAATTGAAATTGATTTTGTTGATTTGTGTAATTACTTTATAGAAGATAAGCATTCTTACATAGTTTAAAATGAGCGATATTTCCCTAAGGAAAGAAAATTTTCGGGAATTTAATTTTGAAAATTCTAAAAGTAAAGATCTGAATAAGTAATTAAACTTGCTGGATATGCAATCATTTTACGCTTAATAGATTACTTTGTGTATATATTAGTATGCCATTCATTGTTTGTTTACTTAGATCAATGGTTACAATAATAATTGTTAGCGTTGTAGCTGTAACAATTAAGAGATTATCATAACTATAAATAGCGAGCCAGTAGAAGGAGTATATCTCTTTTAAAGAGGGCTCTTTAATGACTGCAGCAGTAATTTGCATCTTAACTGACAATCCGGAAAACGATACTTTTGAATGGGCGGATTTTATAGAGATGGGGCTATAAAAGAAACGGCCAACATTGTATGTATATTATTAGTAAAAAAGAGAATTCAAGTATGAATTGACAGAAAATTGATAAAAGAATTGAGAAAGCTGAAAATTCAGTATTTTGAGTATATTTTTAGCGTTGTAGTGTGTAATATATTCAGCAGAGCTATATCATAAAAAATAGGAATATAGACTAACAATAGAATTATATGTAAGTATTTATGAGTAAAAATAGTATTCGAGTTCATATAGGCTATATATCAACTGCTATACATTAGTTTAAAAACAAATATAGAAAAGTGTGGTAATGGATCCACTTAAATTATATTTGCAATCTATTATGTTTTACCTTAGCTGTTTAATAGTTTTGATTTACATATATGTGTAAATACATTTTTGTTACATGCACTTATTCAAAAGGGAGGTAATATAATAATGGCTATTCGAAAACATTTAATTACTCTTGAGGATCTTACTGATAGTGATATTAACCAAATTGTAACTCGTGGGGTAGAGTTTGCCGCAGGTAAATCGCAACCTAATCAAATATTAGCGGGAAATATAATTGGGATTTACTTCCGTAAAACATCGACTAGAACTCGATCGGCATTTTCTGTTGCAGCATTAAAAATGGGTGCACAAATTGTAACGTATGGTCCAAATGATTTGCAAGAAAATACAGGGGAGTCTATAGAAGACACTACTCAAGTACTTTCGCGAATGCTGGATGGACTAGTAGCAAGAACTGCAGATAGTCAAAAGGAAATGGAAAAACTGGCATCTCAAAGTCGTATGGCAGTCATTAATGCAATGAGTACGGAAGAACATCCAACACAAGCGCTAACAGACTTAACAACAATGAAACAAAAATTTGGTGAAATAGCTGGATTACGGGTTTTATATATGGGAGAAGGTAATAACAGTGCTGCAGCTCTAGCTCTTTCTTTATCTCGTTTTCCAGGTACGGAGTTATATCTTTTTACACCTGCTGGTTATGGAGTGTCTCCAAGTGTGCTTGAAAAATCAAAAGAATATGCACGATTATCTGGTGCTAAAGTTATTGAATGTCATGATATAAAAATGTTACCTAGTGAAGTGGATGTTGTATATACAACAAGGTGGCAAACAACAGGGACAAGCAAAATCGATCCTTTATGGAAAGATGCATTTAATCCATTTGCAGTGACAGAGAGAATTTTGACTTTATATCCGGAAGCTACTTTCATGCATGACCTCCCAGCACACCGGGGGGAAGAAGTAGCAGCAACAGTTATTGATGGACCGAAAAGTATTGTATTTACCCAGGCCGAAAACAAGCTAAATAGTGCTATGGCAGTACTTGAATGGTGCTTAGCTTACCGATACTAAAGAATTTAGCATTTATTGTGTTTCAGCTATAAGTTCTATTTGAGCTACATTCGAAAGGACATTTAAAGTAAACATGAATATAAGTTATTTAAAAGTGATTTATATTAGAACTTACAAATGTTTAATTAATTTTTTTAGATTTTAACCAAGAAAGGAAGCAAATTATGCTCAAGAAATTAGAGAGTTTAGAAAGGGTAATCGGCAACACACCTATGATTAAATTAGAGCATGAAAAGATTAATTTGTATGCAAAACTAGAATATTACAATTTAATGAATAGTGTTAAAGTACGTGCTGCTTACCATATTTTAAAATCAGCAATAAGTCGCGGTGAAGTGACTGAAAATTCTACGATTATCGAATCTTCATCTGGTAACTTTGCGGTTGCTCTTGCTACTCTTTGTAGGTATATCGGCCTGAAATTCATACCAGTTATTGATCCAAATATTAATGATAGTTATGAGAATTTTTTGAGAGCAACTTCCTATCAAGTAGCTAAAGTGGATGAACGAGATGAAACAGGTGGCTATTTATTAACGCGTTTAAATAAGGTGGAAGAACTTTTAAATACTATTCCTAAAGCATACTGGACAAATCAATATAATAATGCTGATAACTTTGAAGCCCATTATCAAGGAATTGGTGGAGAAATATCTAATGATTTTAAACAGTTAGATTATGCATTCATTGGAGTGAGTACTGGAGGAACTATCGCTGGGGTATCTACACGATTAAAAGAAAAATTCCCTAATATTAAAATTATTGCGGTAGATAGTCAAGGGTCCATTATTTTTGGTGATAAGCCTCGTAAACGGTACATACCAGGAATTGGTGCCAGTATGATACCTGGTATGGTTAAAAAAGCATTGATTGATGATGTAATGATTGTACCGGAGGTTCATACTGTTGTAGGTTGTTATGAGCTATTTAATAAACATGCAATATTTGCTGGTGGATCATCAGGGACTTCATATTATGCAATCCAAAAGTATTTTGAAAATAAGGATGTTCAAAATACACCTAATGTTGTTTTCTTGTGTCCTGATAATGGACAAGCTTACACATCAACTATTTACAACGTAGAGTGGGTAGAATGGCTCAATACACAAAAATCAGTAGAAGACCAATTAGTTTCTTTATAAAAATGATATAGAAATGAGGAAGCAATTATGATGTATTTAAATACCAAACATATCAATGAAATGGGTGTTAATTGGGAAGAAACAATAAATGTCATTTCAAAGGCAGTAAAAAGTCTTGATTTAGATGATTTTTCTCAGCCAATTAAGCCATACTTACGTTTCGATGATCCGTCTAATAGAATTATTGCTATGCCAGCTTATATTGGAGGAGAATTTAAGGTTTCAGGAATCAAATGGATAGCTAGTTTTCCGAAGAATATTGAGAAAGGTATTCAACGTGCTCATTCAGTTACTATATTAAATGATGCTATGACTGGAAAACCATTTGCGACGCTTAATACAGCAATGGTCAGTGTTATACGAACAGCTTCTGTTACAGGGTTAATGATTCGAGAGTTTGCCAAGTTAAGAGATTTAAATAATGTTAAAGTTGGAATTATTGGATTTGGACCTATTGGTCAGATGCATTTAAAGATGGTAACTGCCCTATTAGGCAATAAAATCGAAAGTGTTTACCTATATGATATCAATGGAATTAAAGACGAATTAATTCCTGAGGAAATTTATTCTAAAACTCAAAAGGTTAATGCTTATGAAGAAGCCTATAATGATGCTGATATTTTTATTACTTGTACTGTTTCTGCAGAAGGTTATATTGATAAGAAACCTAAAGATGGAGCGCTACTACTCAATGTTTCTCTTCGTGATTTTAAGCCTGATATCTTAGAATATACAAAATCCCTAGTTGTTGATAATTGGGAAGAAGTCTGTCGTGAAAAAACTGATGTTGAAAGGATGCACCTTGAAAGAGGTTTACAAAAAGAAGATACAGTATCAATTGCTGACGTTGTAATCCGAGGAGCACTGCAAAACTTCCCTTATGACAAAGCAATATTATTTAATCCAATGGGTATGGCCATTTTTGATGTAGCCATTGCTGCTTATTACTATCAAAGGGCTAGGGAAAAGGAAATTGGTGTTTTATTAGAAGACTAGTAAAATTATTAAAGCGCAGTTTGAAATAATTGTCTAATAGCTGCTAAATATCGGTAAACACGACTAATCATTATAGAAAATTAGTTATTTGATAAGCTTAGAATTTATGTAATTATTTGAGGAGCTGTTTTTATGAGTGAAATTATTTCGGCCTTAGATCTCTTACATCCCAAGCAAATTCGCTTTCATGAATCATATGAACACAAAAGATTGGAACAAATTTGTCGTGTAATGGAAAGCGAAGGTGTTTTACGGAATCCTCCCTTAGTATCTGAGCTTAGTGATGGTAATTATCTGTTACTTGATGGTGCCCATCGTATGAAGGCTATGATGGCATTAGGTTGTAAACGCGTTGCTGTACAGGTAGTACCTGATGAAAAAATAAAAATTCGTGCTTGGAATCATTTATTACCAATGGGGGAATGGGTAAATCATTTAAAGAAAGAACCTACAATAATTTGGTCAGGTAAGGTTATTACTAATAAACGTTTGCTTGCAAAGATTACAGAAGCAAATAAACAAGAACATTTTTTATATGTAAGGGATTTAAATAGCGATTTATTTACCCATTTAGAGATATGGCATCGTATTGTTGGTTTATATCAACATGAGTACACGGTACGCCGTCATTCAAATGATACTGAGGTCTGGCCTCATTCAAATGAAATATTGATGAGTTATCCAGAATACTCGTTGATGGAACTGAAAAAGGTAATTGAAGCAAAGTTTTTAATGCCAGCGGGAGTTACTCGTACGACGCTTAGTGGTCGGTTATTGAATTTACGTATACCACTTCATATATTGCGTACGGAAGTATATCCTGCTGGTGAATGGGAAACGTTATGTGGAAATTGGTCAAAATGTTTACGCCTTTATGATGAGCCAATATATGTTTATGATGCTTAATATATTGTTTAATGATTATGATGTATATTTTTTATTTATTTGTAAAAATTTCATTATATGATTTATATTAATTCCAAAATATTTTTATTATGTTATAAAAACTTTTTGAATTAGTATTTAAGACTAATCTAAGAGAGGTTTGTTATCGGATGGGGTAAATATTACCAAAAAAGATAAAGTGGAGATCTCTAAAAAATTAAAAACTTTCTTGGGTGATCAATATTCACTTGAATTAGGAGATTACATAAGCTTTGAGATACTTGAATTTATAATAAAAGAATTAAATCCACATTTTAATCTAGCTACAAAAAATAGGTTGGAAATTCTCTTGAAAAATATAGAGAAAGAGATATATAGTGAATTAGTTTCACATGAAAATAACAAAGTATAGGCAATATTACATGTATTTAAATGTAGAATAGTATAAACCTATATCTACATAATGTGTTGCTATTAATTTGGTAGAATAGTGAGGAACAAGAGAATTGGTAATATACAATTTTTAGAAGAGATGGAATTGAGAAGTGAACATACTTACAATTTCATCTTTTTATTTTTGACACGCTTTTTGCAATTAAAGTATGAAAAAGGTAGCTGTACAAAAGTACAGCTACCTTTTTTAAAAAATTTCGTATACAAGAACAACTTTAGCGTAAACTTGCGCTTAATGGTACTTGAGAATAAACTGTGAAATTGTTACTATAAGTGCCATGTTTAGAAAATGAGGAAGAAATTGAACTGTTCCAACTCTTGTAGATAGATCCAGATGTATCTGCTCTTAGAAGTACGTTTGAAAAGCTAGCTTGGCTAAAAGAATTACGTCCAGTATCTTCAACGCCCTGAACCATTTTTACTGGTTCGTATTGAGAAAATGAGCCATATACAGGCTGATTTGTATATCTAGGGATTCCATTTACATACATAGTAACCGTACCATTGCCGTTATTAATTATTTTAAGGTTTACTCGATCACCATCTTTAATTGATGTATCATATTGTGTGTTCCAATACTTATTGTTTTGACCTGATTCATTATATCCTGAATTAAGAAATACTTTATATCCACTTGGTGTTTTTGAAATACCACCTTCAACTTTAGATGCTCCAATACCTAAATACCAATTCACATATCCATCCTTAACAACAACTGATTTTGGTATGTTTATATCAGCTGCAATTCCAGTATAATTACTATTTGTAACACTTTTTATAGCACCTTCTGTAGCTGCAAAACTTGTAGTTGAAAACATTGATAGAGAAATTAGAAGTGAACCGATTAGATACATCATTTTTTTCTTACTTTTCCTTAATACTTGATTCATTTTTAAATCACCCTTATTTTTAATTATTAAATTGTATTAAAAGTTGGCCAACTAACTAAGACTTACAAACCAAAGATACATTAGGTTTAATTAAATGTATATATTTTCCTGTCATAAGTCATTGAAATGTCAAATAAATTAGATGTTTCATATTTATCAATATAGGGGGAGTTGACAGCATGAAGTGTTATGTCTATTTAAAATTATGAAGGTTTTGTTAAAAATAAGATTAAAGCTTATAAATTTGTTGGGTGTAATGTGTATTACGATTTATTTAAGAGAGATAAATATGAATGGAATACCAGGGGTTTTTCAAAAGATATATTTGAAATTCTGAGAAATAAAATAAAAACAAATGAAATAAATGAATTGCTTGTGTTAAAGAATTTATTGGAATATTTAGTAGGTAAAGGGAAATATATGATTTAAAAAAGTTAAAGGCCTTACTTCAAAAAGAGAAGAAATTACAGAATAAGACTAAGTGGAAGTTTTAGGTTTATAATTAATAGACAGTTTTAGTTAAGGAAATTTAAAAGCCGTGTCTTTAAAGACACGGCTTTTAAAAAAAGGGATAACAGTTAACAACTGAAGGTACCACCATATTACCATTATTGGAATTTTTATTCCATATTATCGTGTTGATAAATAATTTAAGTTATAGAAAGTGGGATGAGGAGAGAATCTTTGTAAATTTTGTAATAAGGAAAGCGAATATTGAATTTAAAGTTATGTTTAAAAAGGAATAGAATTATTCCTTTTTCTTTGCAACGTATATTAAGCATGGTTCAAAATCATGTATAGATTATAATATGATTAAATATAGTGTGGCTAAAAAATTTCAAGACAACAATTCATTGGAACGGTAAAAACTGTTTTCGGAATAGGTGTCTTTTTTGTATTGAGTAGAATATATTTTCTCAACAGGAAAAATTGTAATTATCTATAAGTATTACTTATAAGGATAATAGGAAAATAGAAATTAATAATAAAGGAGAATGCGAAATGTTAACAGTAATATCTAATAATGACCTAGCTAAAATACGCGAAGAAGATGTAGATGTAATAAGGGTAATGGCACATCCGGTTCGATTAAAAATTATAAGCGAGTTAATACATCATAAAATGTGCAATGTTACACAGTTAACAGAAATATTAAAACTTCCACAATCCACTGTTTCACAACATTTAGCAAAGTTAAAAGGAATTGTAATCCGTGCAGAAAGAAAAGGATTAGAGATGCATTATTATATTAATAATAATAAAGCACGTCAGATTGTAGAAATTTTAGGGCTGTAGATTAACATAGAAAAAGTTTCCTATTATAAAGGGAACTTTTTTCTATGTTAATCAAAATATAATAAGTTATAAAGAAATTACAGCTAAAAAAAAGAATGGTCTCAAATAAACATAAATAGGGTAAAAGAAGAATTGAAAAAACTTCAAACCACAACTTCGCACGAAATACCAATTTTACGAACAATAAGATGTATAAATAAAAATCTAATACGGGATTTAGGGATTTCGAGCTCATTAGCATGCATCTACGTATATTGGCATGTGTTCATATTTTATATAGAAATTATCAAAACAAAATTTTTATAGTAAATTACATTTAAATTTATAAAGGTTTTTCTTATGTTAATCTATTTAACTCCTTATAATCTTGATTAAATTAACAAATTCGTATTTTATAACAACTGTTAAAAATTTTTCGTGTATTCATTTTGTACGAATTTATATATAAAAATTGTTTTATTTTGCACACCTGTGAACGTGATTTTTGTACTAATTTTTATAGCTTAATACAAATTTATCACGTGCTTATCTATAATTTTATTAGAATGACTACACTATCCTTAGTTAATTTCGAGTACATTTTAGCATCCCATAATTTAATTATGTAAATAAGTCTGTGTAAAAATTGAATTTGATGCGAACTTGTGTTCGTATCTCTTTTCTGTTATAGTATATATGAGGTGATTTTTATGGATTACAGTAAACAACGTCAAAAATCCGTACATCGTAAGAAATTATACGAGAATTTAAATGAAATGCCCTTTTACATAGAAGAATTTGTGGAGTACAAAGAATTGCATGATGCCTCTCCCTCCACCCTACTGAATTATGTATATGATTTTAGAGTCTTCTTTAATTGGCTATTATCTGAACAAATTATTGAATTTAAGCCTATTAAAGACATATCCTTCTTTGATTTGGAGAATTTAAAGAAAAAAGATGTTGAGAACTTTATGAGGTTTCTAAAACTACAACAAAACATGCAGAATTCCTCTGTTAACAGAAAAATTTCGGCCTTAAAGTCTTTATTTAAGTACCTCACCTCCCTATCAGAGAATGAAGATGGAGAATGCTATTTTTATAGAAATGTAATGGCTAAAATAGAAATACATAAAGATAAAGAAACATTAAATGCTCGTGCAAAACGTATGAGATCTAAAATATTCCATAATGATGACGATCAAGAATTTTTGAATTACGTAAAGTACGAACATGAAAAGTCTTTAACAAAACATCAGTTATTCTATTTCTTAAGAGATAAAGATCGTGATGTAGCTATCCTTTCCCTTTTTCTTGGTAGCGGTATTCGTGTAAGTGAATTGGCCGATCTTCGTATGGTAGATATAAACTTAAAAGAAAGACTGATTGATGTAATCCGAAAAGGAAACAAAGAAGATTCTGTATGGATTACACCAATTGCATTGAATGATTTAGAAAAGTATATGGAAATTAGAGATAACAAATATGCTCCAGGGAAAGAATTAAAAAATGTTTTTTTATCGAAGTATAAACATACTGCACAGCCTCTTTCGGTTAGAGCTATCCAAGATATCGTTGAAAAATATACTAAGGCGTACGGTAAAAGAATGTCTCCTCATAAATTAAGACATACATTGGCAAATAAATTATATATGGAAGAAAAAGACTCGTTACAAGTGATGCAGCAACTTGGGCATACCAGTCAAGATACAGCTTTGTTATACACTCAACTAGGAGAAACAACTATTAAAGATAGTTTAGGAAGAATTGGAAATAGTAAAGGGTAGATTCTTGTTTAGTATTTACTTTGTATTTTTTATATAAAAAATACAAAGTTTAAATTTAAGGAACAGTTTGATGAAGAAGGTTATTATATTCTTCTTCTTTCATTTTAAAACGACATGAAAATCTAAACTTCTTAAACAAAAAACTATAAATAATTACAAATTCTATTAAAGTCATTTCAAAAACGGATTCTCAGAATACGTTATATGGAGGGGGTTTTCAGTAGGGCAATACATTCCGCACCTAAATGTCATTTAACCTCAATATTCAGTTAATAAACCTGTTAATAAGAAATTCATTAAAAATCACTTTTACAATTTTTTTAAATAACAGATTCTTCGTAGTCTCTGATTAACCTTGAGCGATATAGACAAAATCACATAGACCATTTTTGATACATTTTGTGTGGTTTGTAATTGTAACATTACTGATGCTCAAATAGCTTAATTAAAAAATAATTTATTAGGATGTATTTCATATGTTAAATTTCGATTAATTCACTCTATTATTCCGTGAAAAAGCGAAAAAATACTTCTTAAACTTTTCTAACAAAACCTTAGCTTGATAGGCAGCGAAAGCACCCACAAATTGAATTTTATGGGTGCTTTCCTAGCTATAATTATATATAATTAATTTCTTAGTTCCCTATAAATTTAAGCAAATAAATCAATAACCTCGATAAGAGTATTATTTTTTTCATAAATTAGCTTTTCTATTTCTTCATTTGGATGAACTAAATCTGGAATCATAACTGGGATCATCTTGGCATTTACAGCAGCATTTATTCCATTTAGAGAATCCTCTAAAACAATACAATTTTCTGGTTCATAATTAAACAATTTGCTCGCATGAATAAATATATCTGGATTAGGCTTTCCTTTTGAAACCATATCACCTGTAATAATTGCATCAAATCTATGTTGAATTTTCGCTTCACTCAAGTAAAATCCTGCCATTTTTTCACTTCTAGAAGTCGCAACTACTTTTTTTATATTATTTTCATCAAGAAAATCTAATAATTCTAACAATCCTTTTTTTATTGGTGTCCCATGCTCTCTAATATAGTTAATTACATACTCTCTCTTTACTTCCTTCACAGATTTATAATCAAATTCATATTTAATTTCTTCATCAAATAGTTTTCTTGAATCAACTGAATTTAGACCAATTTTCTTAATTAATATACTCATTGGTATTGGTAATCCAAAATGTTCAAATGCATATTTCCACCCTTCTATCCCTAATCTTTCTGTATCAAACATTAGTCCATCCATATCAAAAATAACTAATTTTATCTGATCTATACTCAACTTATTATTATTCATAAGTACCTCCCAATATATATTAATTTATCAGCTGTAGAACCTGTTAGTTCTATCTAAATTGTAATATTACTACCAATCTTCTATTTTAAGCTCTTTTTACCATATAATACAAGATTACTAGTGCTGTGAAATAATATTCTGAATTTCTAACAAATCACCTACAACGTATTCAGCATCAATATTTTCTTCTTCGTCAGTACTTATCAAAACTGACTTTACTCCAGCATTTTTTGCACACTCTATATCTATACTTCTATCGCCAATATAATAGGTGGATTCTTTTTTTAATGAATATTTATCAATTAAATACCTAAGTGCTTCAGGACTCGGTTTTCTCTTAAAACCGTTATCACTGGTAATTATTTCATCAAAATAGTCAATCAATCCATTATTTTTTAGCACTTCTAAAGTAGTGATTCCCTTGTGAGTATATATAAAATTCATCATATCTTTTTCTAATACTACTTTAAGTATTTTTTCTGCGTTCAACAAAGGTTTTAATTCATACGTTCTCATATTACTTAGATTTGAATATTCTTTTTTAATTTTTTTATAATCAATATTATTTTCCATTGAAATCATTATAAGAAATTCCTGAACTGATTTATTCTTAATATAATTCAAAATTGTAATTTTATCATACGGTATTTTATATTTACTAGTTACCTCGTAAATACTACAAACAATAACCTCATATGAATCAATTAATGTTCCATCTAAATCCCAAATTACAGCAGCCTTATTCATTTGATATCTCCATTTCTTTAGTTACTGCAGTAGTGATTCAACTTACTAATTATATTGTGTAGATCATCTTGACAATTTTTAAATTTATTTATTTTGTTTATTCTTAATTTCGCTCTGTTAGCAAATTTAACATCTTTTGTGCAAATAAATTTTTCATAAACCGATACGGCTTGACACATATATAAATAATTTAACTTATACATCATAAGCAAATCATATTTTGATAAAGAACATATATTCATATAGTTTTCCAAGAACCAACTTAACTCATTAACACAAATCCTGCCGTCATTACGTTCTTTTATAGAATTTAAGTAAAATCGCATTAATTCCCATATTGCGGGTATTTTAGAAACTTCCGTCATATCAATGATTCCGGTTATATTATTATTAGAAGTTATAATTTGTGTTACCGAATAATCTGAATGCCCATTAACGAATGTAAGTTTTGACATATCAATAATCTCACTGTTACTTATGACATCACGTCTGTTTTCCAGATCTTCTATAAAGAGCTTAGTATCCTCTGATACTTGCATTTTTTTTATTTGATTTATTATTCCCTCAATACGTTTAATATGATAGTTTTTATCATTTAATAGTTTTATAGATGGTCGAAGATTTAAATCAAACTGTTGTAATTCATTATGAATTCTCCCAATATAATTACATCCTTGTTCTAACAACCAATTGGGAGCAGTGTTTTTTTTCCAAATATCACCTTCAATAAATTCTTGAACATGAAATGATTTTTTTAAATCTAATTTACTTATATATTCACCCTTTCTATTTTTAACAAATTTTGAAACTGGATATCCCTTTTCCCTTAAGTAATTACAAATTAATATTTCATGTAAGCTATTATTATTCGATTTGTTTAATTCAAAAATTTTCACAAAAAACTTACCTAATTTTGTCTTAAATATATAGTTAGTACCCCAACCTACTTTATTAATTTCCGTCTCAATAACATCTCCCAAATCATAGTTACTAATAAATTTTCTCTTTATATTTTTCAGTATATCCACCTCCAACAATCTTTCCCTATATATTAATTTGATGCAACCATGTAGCTTTCTGTTTTAATACTATTATAATTTGAGAATTGAGACGTTAAATAATTCATAATATATATTGAAGCAGTAAATTCAGATGTTCTATCAAGAGCAAGTGTTAAATTCGAAGCACTGTCCTCCCAAAAACCGAATTCTTTCTGTGTTTGAGCTAGGTATTCGTTTACTCGTTTATAATAATCTCCATATAACTCATCTTTTGTATTGATATACAATAAGACACTAGCAATACCAAATTTCCCTATATAATTATTGAATATTGCCTCTTTGCCGCTTTTAATTAAAATATCATAATATTCCTTTGCACATTCTATGTATATTTCTTCTCCTGACGCCATGTAAGCCAAACACAAATTCACAATTGCTAAAGACACTGAATAGTATAAAGGTTTACTATTCTTTACATAATAATTATAAAATCGTTGATTCTCTTCTGAGTAATTAGTAATTAATTCATTATTTTCATCTTGAATTAAATAAAAATGATCCCCTATAAACTCATTCTTTTTAAATAAGTTTACTATAAAATCTGCTGTGCTCTTTCCTACCTGATAATCTTTCATTAAGAAAGCACATATTCCTCCAAAGGCTGTAGCTCTTAACTCGTAAACTTCTGCATTTTTTATCGATGTAAAGCCGCCAGTTTTTTCTGAATAACTTTCCTTAATTATTTCATATATCTCCTTTTTATTAGGGTCTTTCGCAAAATATTGGTATAAAAATAGCCAGTAGTTATAATAATTATCACATTTTCTTCCAACAGTATGTTTATCAGAATAATGATAAAGATCCCCAATATTCTTCATTTTTGATAAAATTCTTTGAGCATCTATACTTTCTCCACCCAAGTATAAAGCTATAGGTGCCTTATAATATGCTTCAATCGGTAAATCAATAAACTCCTGATTATTGATATGATTTTTAATCCACTTTAAAGATTTTTCTGTTAATTTCATCATTTTCGCCTACCCATTCCAATTATTTTATAAAAACTAATTTAATTACCTGGCATGATTTAATCCTTATTTCTATTTATAATAATAAATAGATTTCTTGGACTTCAAGATCATGCCAAGGTAATTAAATATACTTATTTAGTTAGTTATTTACTTACTTTAATAACATTTGAACTTCTTTAATTTTCTGTAATTTATTTAAATCGTAATTTTTAGGTAACCTACAAATAAAACACATTTTGTTTTTGTACGAAAACGCAGTGATAAAATACCTTTTATGTTTTTTAAACTTTGAAGAAATTATGGTGCGGATATTATCATATTCGCTTTCAGAATACTCTCCCGTATAATTAAAGCCAAAATCCAAACTATCATATACCTTTTTAATATCCCTTCCAAGTTCCTTGTCTTCATATTCACCATATGCAATATTGTCAATAAATACTTTATCTTCAATGTAGTTTTTCTTGTAACTATTTTCGACTTTGTTATAGCTTGTATTAATATCTTGATCATCTGCATCTACTTTTACTGGGATACTAATATGGAAATCCCCAATTACATCACCGAAATCTTTTCCTCCAATATTTCTAGCATTTCTAGTCATTCTTAAAACAAATTGGTTACGGTCAAATATTATTTTGCACATTTGTAATGCAATCCAAAACGATAAACATTCCATTCTTTCTGATACTATAATTCCATAATCATGATTCTCTTGTATACTATATTCAAAGAAATAATCAACCAGGTATTCCGAGTTATCATTTATATCTATTTTTCTCTTCAGGATAAAGTCATATATTTCTTTAAATTCCAGTCCCTCTTTATATTGAATAATCTTTTCCTTATTTGTATTTTTCATTTGTTCATCTACATATTCTAAATAATCTATCGGTTTCACGTTGGAATTCTTTGTTTTTTTATTGAATAAATATGAATTTAAATGTGAATATATCTGCCGTTTTAAAATAAACATACTTGCACCATCAAAAATCATATGATTAAACATCATTAATAATTCATATTTTTTTTCACTCACTTTGATTAATATAAAACTATATAAGACCTTATCAATTATATCTGTGCCAAAATTCATACTTTCCATATTTCTTTGTATATATTTTTTTACTAGATTAATTGATGCATCGTCATAACTACTCAAATCTATAACATTTATTTCCAGATTATGAATTCTATCACTTTCAAAATTATAATATCGCCCCTCAGCATAACCTATCTTGCTACGTAACATAGAATTTTGGTTTATCGTATTTATTAAGGCATATTCTATAGCTGATGAACTTATGATTTTATCAAAAGGGATAGTACATACAATATTTGAAAATCTTTTTTTCATTAAAAATTTATTCTGGGAACTACTACATGGAAACTGATTTATTACTTTATTAAGTGCTATTTTCTTATTAATTTCTCTATACTGTTCTCTTAAAGCATCATTAATTTTATCCTCTATCTCACTATTCATAGAAATAGAATCAAATATATCTAAAATTCCTCGTTCATTATAATTTTTAAAATCATTTAATGGTACTATATAATCTGGTATGAGAGCTTCTGAGTAATTGTCTAAAATAATCCTCTTGATCTCATCATGATTACTATTTGTAAATAAAACAATCACACTTCTAAAATTGTAATCATGTATTCGCAACTTGACATTTATTTTAAGTTTTTCTTGAAGCGATTCTTCAATTTCCTTTAACAAATCTTCTTTATTTTTCTCTGCTGCTATCAAAGTAGCTAAATATGATATGGTTGGATTCCTTAAAAAGTCATCTAAGAATATTTCTTTACCAAATTCTCTATTGAGTAAATGTAGCATAATTACTATTGATAAAGAATCACCCCCCAAATCAAAAAAGTTTTCCGAAACTCCTATTTTCTCAATTTCTAATGCCTTACCCCAAATTTCTGCTATTGTTTTCTCTATTTCATTTCTAGGTGCTTGATAATTAGCATTCAAATTATTTGTGTCAGGTTCTGGAAGTAATCTGTTATTAATTTTTCCGTTCGGAGTTAAAGGCATACTCTTAAGTAACACAAAATGTGCTGGTATCATATACTCTGGTAACTTTTTTTTCAAATATTCTTTAATGTCCAGCTCTTCTACAGTTTTATCACTTACAATATAAGCACATAAATACTTTCTTTTATTTTCTTTTACTAAAACCACAGCTTCTTTTATGTTATTGTTTTCTAATAACTTATTTTCTATTTCACCAAGTTCAATGCGGTAACCTCTTATTTTTACTTGATTATCTTTTCTTCCCAAGTACTCAATATTACCATCGGGTAACCATCTTGCTAAGTCACCTGTTTTATACATCTTTGTTCCAGCCTCAAATGGATTGTCAATAAACTTTTGGCATGTCAATTCATTTTTATTAAGATAGCCCCTGGCTAAACCATCTCCACTTATACATAATTCACCCGCTATACCAATCGGTAATATATTATTCAACTTATCTAAGATATATATTTTATTATTATCTACCGCTTTTCCTATTGGAACGCTCTTGTTTATGGTTCCTTCATACTTCCACATGGTAGTACAGATGCTATTCTCCGTTGGCCCATATGCATTTACATAATTGAGTTTTTTTCCAACTCTGCTAGCCAAAGATCTATTAGACTCACTACCTCCAGTTATAATTACTTCTAGCTCTGTATCCTCAATTTCTATTTCGTTAGCAACAAATGGCGGTAATAAAGTTATGTTAATTTCGTTTCGTTTTATATAAGTGTTTAGTTTACATATATCCATTGCAAGATTCTTGGATATGACATGCACTTCAGCCCCAAGTAAAATACCCATGTATATTTCCCAAGCCGATGCATCAAATGCAATGCTAGCAAATTGTAATATTTTTTTATTACTATTTAAATTGAATTTTTTCTTTGATGAATTAATTAAGTTTATAACTCCTTTGTGTTCAACCATAACCCCTTTTGGTTCTCCAGTTGTACCAGATGTATAAATTACATAGGCCAAATTTCTTGAGGTGTGTAATTTATCTAAATCTTCTGTTTCTCGTCCGTATAATTCTTCATCCAATAAGTCAATAATCTTGTATTTAAAATCAATCTTATTATTTAACTTAATGTTTGTTAGTAATACTTCACTTCGACTATCTTTAAGAATATATTCTATTCTATCTTTCGGATAACTAGGGTCTATAGGTAAATATGCACCTCCAGCTTTTAACACGCCTAAGATCCCTACTACCATCTCTATAGACTTCTCTACTAATAAACTAACAATAGAATCAGGTCTAACTCCTTGTTCTCTTAAATTTCTTGCCAAACTATTAGCCTTCTTATTTAATTCCATATACGTCAAAGTGTTATCCTCAAATACAACTGCTATTTTAGTTGGATTTTTTTTAACCTGTGCTTCAAATAATTCACAAATTGTGTTGATTTTCGGATATGTATAGTCTGTTTTATTAAAATCAAATAATATTTGATTTATTTCTTCTTCTGTCATTACGTTTATATCAGATATATAATTTTTTTTGTTTTTAGTTATACTTTTTAAGATTTGAACCAAGTGACAACTAAAACGTTCAATTGTTTGATGAGTAAATAAGTTTGAATTATAATTAATAACAATGCTTAAACCGTTATTATTGTTACTAATAGCATTAAATATTAAATCACACTTTGGGATGTTATCTTTACAAACAACCTTTTCTAATGCCAAATCATCTACATTGATATTTTCTTCATTAGATCTATCAATACTGTTAAATGCTACATCAAATAACGGATGTCTGCTCATATCTCGTTTCATTTTTAGCTTGTCTATTAACTGCTCAAACTGATAATTCTGGTTCCTATATGCTTTTAATAGGTTAGCTTTTACTGCTTCTAAAAATTCTAAGTATGTTAGGCTACCCTCTGGTTGATTTCTTATAGCAAGTATATTTTCACTCAAATCTATTCCTACTTGAATTCCTATAGAAGCACTATCAAAAATTGGAACACCAATTATAATGTCTTCTTGACCAGTATATTTTGAAAGTAGTATGTAAAACGCCGAAATTAAAAGTGTATCCATTGTAGTTTCGGTATCTATCGCAAGTTTTTTTAAATCTAATACTATATTTTCAGCAATCTTTAAATTCACCAATTTCTCTTCATAACTTTGTATACTTGGCCGTACATAATCTGTAGGCATGTTCAATACTGGAATCTCATCTTTATATACATCTAACCAGTATTGTTCTTCGTTGATTATCTCATTTGACCTGAGGTAATCATCATTCCTGTTCTTATTTTTTTCAAAATCCCTATTATTATTACAGTAAAATTCCATGTTATTCTCTCCTAACTTCGAACAATAAAACTTTTACATACCCAAAACTTGTTCATAATGGTTACATTTCAAAGAATTTAAGTGTTCATTTAATTACCTTTTCTTCCTCAAAGGATTACTTTCATAAGGAAATCTTTACATAAATATACCCCTTTCATTTCTCGGCACACAAAGTCATGAAATATTTAACATAATGACATTTTTCATACCCACTCAAAATAACTTGTCTCTAAAATGCATATACGCGAGCATATTACACAAGTCGAATGATATCGATTTCATCATACTTATTATGAGCAACATATCTGTATCCTCATATGTTAAGGGATAAAAACCTGTATCCTTCTTTAGTGCGATAAACATCTTTTATATTAAATTACCGCAAAATATGATGTTATCGATTCCAATGTAACCATTATGAACAGTACATCTAAAACCCATTCAATACTATTGGATTAAAACATCAAACTTTTCATATCTTTTTTTACATCATCGCATTTCTAATCATTTGACCTTTAATAAAATGATTATATTTTTAATTATTCTGATATTTTAGGTCTATTTTTTCTTAAACATTTAACAAATTATATATTTTATGTATTATTTCATTGCTGTCATGATTCATAACATGTTGAGTTTACCTTTTTTCAAGAAACTAAACTTAATATTATTTATTTTCTTAAAAGGCCAACCTATTTCCATACGATAGTACCTATGGAACAAAATGTCAACACTGTATTAGAAAATATACAATTGTACGATAATTTTGTCAAATAAAATTTTTATTCTCAAAAAACATTGCACAATTGTATATTTTTGGTGTAATCTTATTTTTATCTTTAGTCCCTTCAGTGGATTTAGACATGTTATTACTTGTATTTATTCAATAAAGATAGACTCTTTGACTAAAGGGACTAAATAGATAACTTAATTTATATAAAGTTTTGAATTAAGGAGGTATGATGATGGGTTATATCTGAATAAATTTTTGAAAATTATATATATTAAATCAATCTGTAAATTCATTTAGGGAGATTTCCGGATATAAATCTTTGTAGATTTACAGAACATTATTTCAAGAACGAACTAGTGTTATTCAAAACAAAGGAGTGAACACCATGTGTATAATCATTATTAACCGTTTTTCAGAAAATACTATAAATTATGAAGAAGCTTTAAGTGGAATAGATGGAGAATACATCTTAATTACAAGAGAAAAGCACAAAAATGTATTTCGTGAATTATTTCCTAATAGGAAAATAATTAATCATTTTCATGAAGATGATAATATTCGTCTTTATATTCAAGAACTTCACAAGAAAAAACCTGTTACATCAATAGTTGCAACTCACGAGTTTGACTTGGAAGAAGTAGGTAAGATAAGAGATTTATTAAATATCCCTGGTCAGACAGAAGATAGTGCCCAAGGTTTTAGAAATAAAGTCTTGATGAAAAATATGGTAAAAGAAGCTGTAAGAACTCCAAAGTATTTAGAGATTAAAGAACAAATGGATTTAATTTCTTTTAAAGAAATTAATGGATTCCCTTTTATTATTAAGCCGGTAGATGGAGCTGGGTCTGCAGGTTTTTCAATTATTTCGAATGAATCTGAATTCAAGAAAATCCTTGAAGAATATACAGATTTCCCTTATATTGCAGAAGAATTTATTGAGGGAGATATGTACCACGTAGATGGTCTTTATATCAATAATCAATTAATTATATCCCAACCCTCTATCTACATAAATGGTTGTTTAGCATACCGTGAGGAAAAATATTTGGGATCAGTCATGTTGTCTGAAACACATCCTTTATTTGAAAGATTAAATAAGAGCGTTCTTAAGGTATTACGTAACTTACCTACTCCAAATCATGTAATACCTTTCCATGCTGAATTTTTCTATACTTCTCAGGATGAAATCGTTTTCTGTGAAATCGCCTCCCGTGTAGGTGGAGGGAAAATAAATAATACCTTTTTGCAGAAGACAGGTGTAAATTTACTTTCGGAATGTGTTCGTGCACAGTGTGATAAAGATTACAATCACAAAAATCTAAAAATTCGAAATGATAGTGAGACATATGGATGGATGCTCATCCCTCCTAAAAAAGGAACATTACTGTCTATCAATACCGACTTCCCTTTTGATTGGATAATACATTGTATAGTTAGAGATGAAAAAATTGGAAAAACATTCTCCGGCGGTGACACAAGCGTTTCAGCAATTATGTCACTTATAATCAAAGGTAAAGACGAGCATCAAGTTCAAGAAAGATTCAATATTATTAACGAATGGCTTGAAAATAATATTATCTGGGATATTAAAACATTAACAATATAAAAGGATAAAAATATATGAATTTATTTAGATTACATCGGAACATACAACTTAGAATATTAATAATCTTTTTTAATAATCTAACATCAAATATGATTTTTCCTTTCATGAGTATATACTTTGCAAAACATATTGGTCTAAAAGCAACTAGCTTAGTTCTCACTGCATCTATTATATTAACATTACTAGGAAATCTGTATGGTGGAGGATATGCTGATAAACATGGTAGGAAATTTATAATGGTATTATCCGAAGGGGTGAAAGTACTAATCTTTTTTGGATTTTTACTTGGGACTTCCCCTTCCTATTATTGGCCGCTTCTAACGGTATTATGTTTCTTGCTACGAAGCTTTTTTAATGGGTTATACAGTCCTGCTGCTGAAGCTATGTTACTAGATGTTACTACGACTGTAGAAAGAAAGTATACGTATAATATAATCTATTGGATAAACAATTTGTCTTTGGCTATTGGTGCTGGAATTGGGACTTATTTTTTTGAAACAAACTTAATTTATTTATTTACAATTCTTGCTGCTGTGAGTTTAATGCTATTTTTAGTTACGTTATTTGGGATAAAAGAAACTTATTTTCCAGATAATTCAGGTTTACCAAATAAAAAAGATAAAGGTTATATTAAAAATTACATTGAGGTCTTTAAAGATCGCATTTTTATTATTTTTGTAGTGTCCAGTATGTTGTTATTCTCTCTTGAAGCTCATCTCACTAGGTACATAGCTATTAAGCTTAAAGATTACGATTTTAAGATTTTTGATATACAACTAACGGGAACTCAACTATATGGAAATTTAGTTTTAGAAAATACTATTTGTGTTGTATTCCTCTCAATTTTATTTTCTAAAAAGATAACTAAAATAAAACGCGAAAGAATCCCATTTGTTTCCGGATTGGTACTTTTTGTAATAGGTTATGGATTGATAGCAACTAATTTAAATCCGTTTCTATTAATTATTATGATGTTTGTAGCAACCTTAGGCGAAATTTTATTTGCACCTATTTTTCAAACTTACTTAGGGGATCTAGCTAAAAAACCATTAAGAAGTTCTTACATGGCTATTAATAAATTTGCAAATCGTGGAAGTATTTTAATTTCTACAGGAATTATCTATCTTGTCAGTATTAGCTCAGCATGGGTCTCTTCGTTACTAATTTGGTTGACAGGAATTTTAGGAGCTGTACTATTATGTCTGTTACTTCCACATATTTATGCACGAAAAGAAATAGAATATAGTACCGATAAAGTAGGTTAATAAAATTCATACTGTTGGAGAAAGGTATCAATTAAAGGCTAATAATTGATTGCTCATCTTAAAACGAAAGAGATATAATAAGGTTTCTGTTCTTTAGTTTACAATACTATAGAATTCCTCATGTATGCCTATTTTCTAAACAAAAAGGCAGGGATTTTCCCTGCTTTTTGTTTAGAAACAGTATTTAATATTATTGTTTTCAATTAATGTTAGAATTAACTGAAAATAATCACCCCCTAAAAATTCATATATTCTTCGTATAATTTATTTATATTGAAATCCTTGTTTGTTCAAATTACTTAATATCATTAAAAAACTCCGCTATTACCTAACTAAAAAACATCCTGAAAGCTAAAATTTTTTTCTTAATGTTACGCTAATTCATAAGTGTAACGAAAGATTGATGTATTTAATCCCATTTTACCTAATTAAATTCTGTACAGTAAAGTTTAATTGAATTAATACTGGCTAACTTCAATTTCCTATCTATGTTCAAACAATAGAACATAATTGTTTGAAATTATTGATTTTGTAATCAGAATTATCATTTTTTTCATTTTCATCAGTAAAATAGCAAGCACTTATTCCCGCGTTTTTCGCTGCTAATAGGTCCAAATCCCGATCTCCAATCATTATAGTTTCTGAATGAATCATGCCATATTTGTTAATTAAATAATTAATTGCATCAGGACTTGGTTTTCTCTCAAATCCTTGTTGAGATGTTATAAAATCAGAAAAATATTCATATAAACCATAAATTTCCAATAACTTAATAGAAGATTCTCCTCTATGAGTATACAAATAATTTTTTCTATTAGTTGAATGAATATGCTTGCAAATTTCTACAATTCCTTCAAATGGTTTTGATAGTTCAAGCTCCATTTCTTTTCTTTGCAATTGATATTTTGTTATAAAGTCTTTTTCTATTTGATACTTATTTTCATAGTATTTTAAAGCTGATGACATAGATACCCTCATTTGTTTTACAATTTCACTTAATGGCTCGTCTATTCCTTCTCTCTTAAGCAATTCTTTAAATATTTTTGCCATCACTGGATATGTATCAAAAAGAGTACCATCAAAATCCCAAATTATATGTTTGTACATTTCAAATCCTCCAATTTATTTATTTATTATTAAAATCTTACAAAGATATTGTAACAAAACAAGTAATTTTTATATAGTCGAAAACATATATCTTACGAATATAGGCTGCAACAGCTTAGATATCTTTCCATTAATCGTTGCAGGTAACCAATGTAAAGATATTTTTATTTTAAACAAGGCATACATAAAATATTAAGACTCAATACCTTTAGAATAAAGTTGTCGCACTCCTAATAAATATTTTTCTCTAACCCCTTTCTATTCATTATTCTCTATAACACTACCCATAAAACCTCATTACTTTTATATAAGGTGATTTTTAACTGCGTAAATATAAGGATAATGATTACACCTAAAATTACCAGAATTTCTATTAGAGAAATATAAGAGTTTATGCAAAATTGCATAATTTTTAGCGTTAATATTTATGTATAATAATAAGGAGCTTTCCAACATTTTTCTTTAAATTTAATACTTTAATCTTAACTATCTAATGTACCCCAGTACTATATTTTGAGGAATAAAAAACCCTAAGAAAATCGCCTTTCCTATAAGGGATTCTATTACTACTTCACTCCCATACATTAAAAGGAATTAAACTTATTGTGAAGAGGAAGTATTAATTTTATTAAGATATCTACTTGTATTTTCCCCTTTAAATCATCCTTGAGCTTAATATCTTATAATTAACTAAATGCTATTTTAGAAGTTATAAATACTAAATTATTTTCCTCTTGGCATCTCTTATCATTAACTTTACAAACAAAAAAATAATCATATTTAATTATGTATTTTTTATATAATTAAATATGATTATTTGTGTTATAAATTCTAATCCGATGTATTTGCATTTGTATATTTTTTGTAATTATTCATATGAAATAGTTTCTTTATACGCATTTCTTCATTGCTTTTTACATGAATAAGTATTCTGTTTTATTACCATGTTAGTTTTTACTTAAATTAAATATTCATTTATTCAAGAAATTCATACACCCGTTGAAATATTAATATCATATTCATCTAGTGTATTGGCATTTATCTGTTTTCCATCTATTGTCATCCTTATTTTTTGTTTCGGATTTGCTGTTACCACCCAAGCATTCGGTAAATAACGATCTTCATGTGATAATGTAGAAGGTGAATTTATAACCTTTCCTCCTAAATATAGCGTAGCAGAAGAACCTCCATCCATAGCCATTGCATTTACTGCTCCTTTTTCATATAGAATATCTTGACACTCTTTTAACGTAGCCCCTATACTATGCGTCTGTCTACCGTCAATGACTAGAAACATAATTGTACCATCTTCTTTTTGGGCCATAATACTTCGCGGAGCAGAACCCCAACCACCGTCTCCTTCTGTAATCATTTTTTCTCCATTTACAATTAACTGTGGCATAAATCCTGCTGCTGAAACGATTTGTTTATCCAGAAGTTGTTGGGTAGAATAATTTCCTGTTATCATTTGCCCAAACTTTGTTAAACCCGTAATAATTGTAGGGGTATTTCTATCCATATTCGTATCAATAGCTTTCCCATTTTCTGTTACTATGCCAGTTGTAACATTTCCTCCACCCCTTCCTGTTTCATCAGCAAATCCACTTGCATTCACAGCAACAAGTGCATGATTACGTTTTGCCATTACACTAATTTTTTCTCCCCTGTTAGCACCCTGTGTTCCTTGATGGCTAACAAGTTTAACATTGAAAGGATTACTAATAGTGACTAACTTTCCTTCGAATAGAAAGCGACTATCTTTATTACTTTTAATTGTTTCTACATCAATTTCTAATGGCTGACTTTTTAATTCTTCTAATCTTTTTCCTACTATTTTTTTATAAATGGGGTAGCACCACATCGCTATCAAGCTAACAAGACAATATCCCCCCTAAAATGAAAAAGGCGTTATTCTTTCTGAGAAATCATAGGAAAGGATAACGCCTTTATATCAATATGAATGTATCCTATATGAAAAATTAACATCGTTCCAAATGTATATATTGTATATATTGTACACATTGTGTATAATGTGTTCATAAGCATTTAAGAGGCAAGGAGTTGAATCATGAAAATCTTACTATCTAATAAGTCTAAGTCGCCTATTTATCAACAAATCATTGATCAGATTATATTACAAATATCAAATAAAACATTGAAAGTAGATGATTCGTTACCTTCTATGCGTTCATTAGCAAGAGACTTGAAGGTAAGTGTTATTACTTCAAAAAGAGCGTACGAAGAACTTGAAAAAGCGGGTTACATCTACTCTATAGTAGGGAAAGGCTCGTTTGTTGCAAAACAAATAAAGAAACAACGTGCGGATGAACCAAGTGATCCAATACGTGAAAAGTTCAGTACAATCGTTCGAGAGAGTAAGGCTAATCATTTATTAAGGGATGAGTTAATACAAATTATTAATCATATTTATGAGGAGGAATAAAAATGGAGAACATTGTAGAAGTGAAAAATGTTTCAAAAACATATAAGGGATTTTCTTTAAAAAATGCATCGTTCAACATCAAAAAGGGGTTTGTAACGGGATTTATTGGCGCAAATGGTGCTGGGAAAAGTACGACAATTAAACTTATTATGGATCTTATTAGCAAGGATAGTGGAGAAATCACAGTGTTTGGTAAAGATCATCAAAAGGACCAAGTTTCTATTAAAGAGCGTATTGGATTCGTATACGATGACAATATCTATTATGGAGATATGACAATTCATCAACTAAAAAAATTCATTGCTCCAGCGTATAAAAAATGGGATGAAAATCAGTTCCAATCCTACTTACAACGCTTTGAGTTACCAACTAACATAAAAATGAAAGAGATGTCTACAGGGATGAAAATGAAGACTTCCCTAGCGTTTGCACTTTCACACCATGCCGAATTTATACTTATGGATGAACCGACATCTGGACTCGATCCTGTATTTCGAAGAGAACTTTTAGACATCCTTTATGATTTAATGGTCGATCAAGATAAAACAATTTTTTTCTCCACACATATTACCACTGATTTAGATCGTATTGCTGATTATATTGTATTTATTCATAATGGAGAGATTGTGTTTGAAAAAGATATACATAGTATTTCTGAAGAATATGCAACTGTAAAAGGGGATAAATCCTTGCTTACGCCGAAAATCAGAGAACAATTAATCGGGATTCGTGAAACAAACGTGGGATTTGAAGCACTCACAAGTAACGCCAGCCGTTTACGTACGCAATTAGGAAATGATGTATTAATTGAAGAAGCGACATTAGAAGATATTATGTACTATACAAAAAAGGGGAATATTCAATATGTATAATTTAATATTAAAGGATTTTCGATTGCAAAAATTAATGATCTTATTCTATCTACTTGGTATATGCTTTTTTATAGGGACGTTTGGAAGTTTTGGGTTCATAGTCGTTTTGGTGGCTGGTTCTTATATGATAAATCTACATTATTACGACGAAAAGAATAATAGTCACAAATTTATTAATAGCCTACCTTATAGTAGAAATAAAATTATTATGTCAAAATATATCGGTACAGTGTTGTTTACAATTCTAGTAGTTCTATTTTCATTATTGATTCAAGCAGTAATTCAAGTTGCATCCCCGAATTATGGAGTTGAAATTGAAACTCCACAGACAATTATGGTTAGTATTCTTACTGTCATGTTGTTTACGTCTATCTACTTACCATTTTTCTATCGCTTCACCAATAAATATTTGATGGCTGCTGTCACCATCATTTTCCCTGTATGTGTTGTTTTATGGAGACCACTTGAGGCATATGTGCATATTACTGACCTTGTATATAGTGTTACTACACAATTTACTATTAATCAACTAATTGCACTTGCTTCAATCGTTACCATGCTTATATTTATCGGTTCTTACTTCTTAACGGTGAGAATTTATAAACGTACTGATTTTTAAAAATTCTTTTTAACTGAAATATAGAATACTTAACAAGTAACTGTTGTACAGTTTTATTCTTATACGCTTTGGTGCTACTCAATCGCTATCAAACTAATAAAACAAAGTTTTCCCTTCAAATGAAAAAAAAACGCTATTCTTTCCTATGATTCTACAGAAAGAATAGCGTTTTTTTCTTTTTATGGATACATTTTTTTAGCTCGATAGCGATGTGGTGTTACCTCAAATATAATTATTTTATTTGAAGGTCTCTTTTAAATTTTTATCAAATCTTTTCATAGGTTGATATACAAGGACGTGTAATGATAAACCTATCACTGCAGTAATGTTCAAAATAATACTTATAATCATTAAAGACCATTCTATAACTGGAGAAAAGTATCCGTTCGTGCTTAATGTAGAAGAACTGATACCTAGTAGTAAAATCACTATTAGTAAAGGTAAGTTTTTAACCAATTTGAATCCCCCTTTTAAATACAATATCTTTATATCATTATATCACACTAAATTATGTAATTAATATAAGATAGTTATCTATGAGAATTTAACGTATTTTCTCTTTTTTGGGGTGACCTACTTCTTTAGCTTGATAGCGATGCGGCAGGACCCCTTTCAGAGAAAAGTCAATTAACCAAATTCTATATAAGGCTTCTTAATTCTAAAAGAGGATCTGGTCACATTTTCAATAAGCTACTATTATTAAATTTTTGATTAAATAATTTAATAATAACTCCATAAACTAAACTTACTTGTATCTAAGTTGGTATAAGTAAATTTATTACTTTTTTAGAGACATACCTTTCCCTACTTTTGCTCCTTTAAAATACAAAACCATGCTATATTTTAAATTAATTCAAATTTGAAAGTTCACCAGATTGGAACATTCAATTGAATCCAACTATGCTAAAATAATTAATGTAAGCGGTCAACCTTTCAGTGAATGCGTAACGGATTGTGTTTCAATTTAGTGTTTGATCTTCATTACCCACAAAAAAGCCACTAAAGTAAGGGGCTTTTTTGTTTTGAAGTTAATAATTTAAAAACTATAGAGTTACAATAAATTGAAATTGAACTAATTTAAATAATTATTTACTCCTTATTCTCTTTTAGTGCTTCTTTCTAATATCTTAACGTTTTTAATTAATATAGAGTTTGACCTGTTTGTAATCTTTTATGCTTTTTGTATATGGAGGAGGAGAATAAAAAATGAATGTTATGTTAGAAGTGAATAATTTAAATAAATGTTATGAAAATTTCTCGTTAAAAGATGTTACCTTTAGAATTAATAACGACTGTATAACAGGATTTATCGGTACCAATGGTTCTGGGAAAACCACTACAATTAAAGCAATCCTTGGTCTAATTTTAAAAGATTCTGGAAAAATTAATTTTTTAGGAAACGATATGGATGAGCATGAAAGAAAGTCCAAAAACAAAATTGGTATTGTGCTAGATGAGGGATATTTTTATGATGAATTAACATTGAAAGAAATGAAAAATATCATTGCTCCTTCCTGTTCAATTTAAATTTGGTTATGACAAAAAAAAAATCATATCACTTTTAACTGCCTTTTTAATACCTTTTGTTGCTCCTACTCTTATACGGGGTCTACAATTAAGTCAAATCGATTTTAAAATCATCTTTCCATTCTCACCAACTGTCCTAACATGGATGCCTTGTTTTATTTCAATTGTTATTGGTCTTATATCAATGCTACTATCTCTGAAAATATATGCAAAGAAAGACTTATAATTTAAATTTCCTCCGTGATGAACTTATTTCATACCATAAAAAGCTTTTATATCAAAGTAAGCAAAATTTTAAAGTTCACTAGATTGGAACATTTATTTGAATGTTAATATGTTAAAATAGTAAATGTACTGTTAATCTTTCAGCGAATGTATAATGGCTTTTGTTACGATTTAATGCATAGTTGTAAAATAAAAAACCACTACTTAAAGGAGTGGTTTTTTATTTTACAGTTAATACTTTATAAACGAAAAGTTTCAAAATAATTAAAATGAAACTTACTAAAAAAATAAAAATATATTTACTTGCTGATTTTATATAAATTAAAATGATTATCTACTATTTAATTGATCCTTATACTCATTTAATGCTTCTTTCCAATGTCTTAATGGTTTTAATCCATTCAAGATAATGCATTCTTTGCTTAACACTGAATATTTAGGTCTATTGGCTGTTTGCGGGAATTCTTCCGTCGCTAAAGGAATTATATTGATATCTGTATTGAAGTCTTTAAAAAATTCAACTGCAAACTCATACCACGAACATACTCCTTCATTTGTCGCATGATATAATCCAAATTGATCCGTCTCTACTAACTCCTCAATAAAGTTTGCTAAATCTATTGCATAGGTAGGTGAGCCAAATTGGTCTGATACTACACGTACTTCACCATATAGACTTGCTATTTTTCCTATCTTAGCAATAAAGTGACCATCGCCCTTTCCAAATATCCAGGACGTTCTAATAATAAAATGTTTCTTCGTGTATTTTTTTACGAAATGTTCTCCAGCCAATTTCGTTTCTCCATATATATTTAATGGATTAGGACGATCTTCAAGATTGTATGGTGTATGCTTTTCGCCATCAAATACATAATCCGTACTAATATATACAAATTTACATTTTATTCTCCCTGCAGCTTCAGCAATATACTTGGTACCTAATACATTCACTTCATATACCAGCCCTTTATTTTTCTCTGCCCCATCTACATTTGTAAATGCTGCACAGTGTACAATTACATCTGGCTTTAACCTATCAAGATAAGAGCTAACTTTTATTTTATTTGTAATATCTAACGTGGTTCGATTCACACCATATAGCTCATGATGTGTTCTGCTGAGTACTTGCATTAAAGTTTGTCCTAGTTGTCCATCTACTCCCGTTATCAGTATCTTCATTTTAAAATTCCTCGTTTAACTTATGTAATTTTTAGTTAATAAAATTCATTCCCACCAAGTAGGGTTATCTATATACCACTTAATTGTTTGAGTGAGTCCAGCATCAAATAGATAGTTTGGTTTCCAACCTAATTCTTCTTTCAGCTTAGTAGCATCCATGGCGTAACGTCGATCATGTCCTAAGCGATCTGAGATAAATGTAATTTGCGATTGATCTTTATTTAGGAATTTGATTATTTTTTGTACAATATCTAGATTTGTATATTCATTATCTCCTCCGATGTTATAAATGTGCCCATCTGCTCCACCATGAAGAACTAAATCAATAGCTACACAGTGATCCTCTACATGAAGCCAATCTCTTATATGTAATCCATCACCGTATAGAGGAATATCTTTATTATTTAACGCATGAGTTATTGTTAATGGTATTAATTTTTCCGTGAACTGATAGGGACCATAATTATTGGAACAACGAGTTATATTCATAGGTAAACCGAATGTCTCATGATACGCTCGTACCATTAAGTCCGCACTAGCTTTACTTGCACTATAAGGACTATTAGGAGCTATTATTGAATGCTCTGTAAACGCACCTGTTTGAGATAATGTTCCATATACTTCATCTGTAGAAATTTGTACAAACTTTTTCACTTTTGTTTTATATGCTGATTGTAATAAGGCTTGTGTACCTAATATGTTAGTTTGAACAAAGATATGGGGATTTTTAATACTTCTATCAACGTGAGATTCTGCTGCAAAATTTAATACATAATCAAATTTCTCTTTTTTAAATAACTTATCTATGAATATTTCATTTGAAATATCCCCTTTAATAAATTTATAATTCTGATTTGATGATATTTCCTTGAGATTAGATAAATTTCCTGCATATGTTAATAAATCTACATTTACAATTTGGTATTGAGGATATTTCTTTAAAATGTAACGAATAAAATTACTACCAATAAAACCTGCCCCACCCGTTATTAATAATTTCAATTAAAATCATCCCCATAAACAAAGTTGATATTAGTATCTTTTAATCTAGGCAGTTTTCTATCTTTTTCTGATAAAATTGGTTGATTAGTTGGCCAAAATATTCCTATCGTTTCATCATTCCATAGAATTCCCTCTTCATGGTTAGGGGAATAATACTCATCTACTTTATACTGGACGATAGTATTAGGTTCTATTGTACAAAAACCATGTGCAAACCCTTTAGGAACGGTAAGTAGACGGTTATTATACTCACTTAAAATTGTTCCGAACCATTGCCCGTACGTAGGGGATCCCTTTCGAATATCTACCACTACATCGTAAATAGAACCAGAAATGCAGCTCACTACCTTCATTTGGGCTTTAGGATTCAACTGATAATGCAGCCCACGTATCGTGCCTGTGTGAACAGATAATGATTGATTATCTTGTACAAATTCTCCCTGTAAATCTAAAAGTTCAAATTTTTTCTTATTATATGTTTCTATGAAGTAACCACGTTTGTCACTGCATTTATCAAGCTCTATAATAAAAACACCATCTAATGCTGTATGAATTTTACGCATTCTTCTCTCTCCATTCATTTAAATGCTATTGATGGGCAACCCTTAATAAATATCGGCTGTATTGATTTTCCTTTACCGAATTTGCTATTTTTAATAGTTGTGGCTTGGTTATATATTTCTTTTTAAATGCAATTTCTTCTAAACAGGCTACTTTTAAACTCTGTCTTTTCTCAATCGTTTCTATAAATTGTGCTGCTTCTAATAATGATTCGTGTGTGCCTGTATCCAGCCATGCATAGCCTCTTCCCAATAATTCAACTTCTAATTCTCCCATCTTAAGATATTCTTTGTTTATATCTGTTATCTCTAATTCTCCACGACTAGACGGTTTTATGGTTTTTGCTATTTCTATCACACGTTTATCATAAAAATACAGACCAGTTACTGCATAGTTTGATTTTGGTTCCTTTGGCTTTTCCATGATATTAATTACATGCTTTTTAGAATCAAACTCTACTACTCCAAAACGCTCTGGATCATTGACATAATAACCAAAAACTGTAGCTCCCCTTTTCTTCTTAACAGCCTTTTCTAGTAATTCTGTTAGTCCATGACCATAAAAGATATTATCGCCAAGAATTAAAGCTACATTATCATTTCCAATAAACTCCTCAGCGATTATAAATGCTTGTGCTATACCTTCTGGATAAGGCTGAACAGTATATGAAAGAGTAATTCCATATTTTGAACCATCACCTAACATTTGCTCAAATTTATTAATATCTTGTGGTGTTGAAATAATTAGTATCTCTCTTATCCCCGCCAACATTAGTACTGATAAAGGATAATAAATCATGGGTTTATCATAGATAGGTAATAATTGCTTTGATACAATTTGGGTAAGGGGGTACAATCTAGTACCGCTCCCACCTGCAAGAATGATACCTTTCATGGCATTGTGCTCCTTCATAATTTTTCTGATATGCTCAATTAAGAGCCTAAGCTTTAAAAACTATATAGCTTATTTTGCAGGAGACCGATACATACTTAATAAAAGTGGCCTCCTACATAAATAATTAATTTAAATATTTTCCTATTACAACAGAATTATAATTACCACCATAAGAATATGTACTAATTAAAGCATTGCTCACCAGAGCCTTACGAGGATTTTCTGTGACGAGATCTATTCTGCCTCTATGACTCTTTACATTTTGCGTAGCTGGTATTTCACCATCAAATGCACATATTACACTAATGAGAGAAAGAAGGCCTGCAGTTGCATGAGTTTCCCCAAAGATAGATTTTGTGGCACTAACAGGAGCTCCATTTCCGAATATACGTTCTATAACTCTCTCTTCAATACGGTCAAAATATGTATGACCATTGGCAGCTGCACAAATATATTCTATCTCTCCTGGAGAAATCATCGCCTCTTTCATTGCTAAACGCATAGATTCCTCCCATGCCTTTCCTAGATGATTTAAATCCCCTATCTTACTATCATCAGATGTTAACCCAAAACCTTTAATTTCAGCTAAAATATTACCATTTCTTTTTAACGCTGCCTCCTCACTTTCTACAATAAAGGCAACGCTCCCTTCACCAAGTATGGTACCGCTATTATTACAATCAAAAGGACTTATATTCTCAGTTGTTAAGTATCTTTTTATTTTTGAGTGTCCCTCTATTATTGGATTATTTACTTCATCTGCCGTTACCACAATGAATGTGTCATAATCACTAGATTGAATCATGGCATAGGCATAGTATAGTGCACTAATACCAGAAACCCCGCCACATGAAATAGTTGAAGTAGGCCCTTTTATTTTAAAGTTTAATGAAATATGTCCAGCTGCTGCGTTCATAACTGTGTTTGGAAATAATTTAGCATTGGCAGCCTTAACACCCTCTTGGATAATAATCCGGTTAAATGATTCTACCGTTCCAACTGGTCCTGTACCTGTAGCAAAAATAATTCCTATCTTGTCCCTATTATTTTTATCTATCTTTAAGTTTCCGTTTTCTATCGCCATTTTCACTGACAATACTGCATGTTTGCTAATTGAATCCATCTTCCTTAATAAATTAGGATGGATTAGCTTTCGATAGTTTTGTTCTGGTATTTTCCCAGCTTGTATGCACTTAGGATTGTCATTCCACTTTTTAATCTTTGAGGTACCACTTTTCCCTTTAAACATACAATCTTTAATTTCTTTAAGATTTGAAGAATTTCCAGCAAGTCCCCCTACACCAGTAATTACGACTTTTTTTTCTTTAATTATCGTTTCCTTTTCCGCTGATAACTCGTGGTTCTCATTGTACTTACTGAATAAAATACTTGCATTGTTCCCACCAAAAGCAAATGAATTTGATAGTACATAACTCAAATCACTTACTCTACCTACGTTAGGTACAAAATCTAGATTAAACTTTTGATTTTCAACTTCAAAGTTTATAGTTGGGGGTAAGTATCCATGTTGAATAGCAAGGATACTTGTTACTGCTTCCGCCGCCCCTGCGGCTCCTAACATATGTCCTATCATTGATTTAGTTGAAGAAACTGGTGTCTTATTTTCAGTAATCAATGTGCGAATTGCTTTTGGCTCTGATACATCATTTGCTGGTGTACCTGTACCATGTCCATTAATATAGCTTACGTCCTTCGCATCTATGTTGGCTTTTTTTAAAGCACCTCGCATGGATCTCAAAGCACCTTCCCCACCTGGATCTGGGGCCGTCTGATGATATGCATCTGAAGATAAATCGTAATCCACTACTTCAGCAAGGATATTTGCACCTCTTTCAACCGCATGATCTAATGATTCCAAAACAAGAATGGCTGCACCTTCTCCGATTACCACGCCATTACTCTTGCTATAGGGCGATGGTGGCGTTGGTGCTAGTGCTTGTAAACTATTAAAACCACTCATTGACAATTTAGATAAAGGATCTACACCACCGGTTATCATAATATCTGCTTTGTTATTTCGAATTGTATCCAGCGCAAAACCAATTGAATTTGTACCCGCGGCACATGCATTGGAAATAATCATTTTTGGTCCTTTTATTTTTAAGTCTCGAGTAATATTGTCACAAGGGGTATGGATTGGATACTTAAAAAGTAACGTTTCATCTGCTTTTTCAATTCCATCTTTGATCCACTGTTCATGAAATTCTTCTCCGCTCAACATGCCTCCTAAAGATGTGCCTAATGATATTCCAACTCGGTATGGATTTAAGTTTTCTATTTTTAATTTTGCGTTTTCAACGGCTTCCCTTGCCGCCATGACACCTAATTTTCCACATCGATCCATATCCTTTGTTTCATCTTTAAAGAAGTAATCATCTACCTGAAGGTTTTCAATCTCTCCGCCATAATCAGTTACCATTTCAGCCATATCGATATTTTGGATTACTTTAATACCAGATTTCCCAGATTTAATATTGTCCCAAAATTCCTTTACACTATTTCCGTTTGAACAAATAATTCCCATGCCAGTCACGACGATTCGTTGATTATTTATGTTCATATGCCATCACCTTTACAGTATTTTGATTGACCATGATTTAGGTAGAATATATGGTGAAGATTGAGTATGTGCCTCATACAACGCATTTTCTTTATTCTTTACATAAAATCCAATTCCTGAAACAGCAAATGGTTCCTCTAATAAAGCAACCCCGAGTCTCATGTTTAATACAGGACTTTCTTTAAGTTCAATAACTTTACCAATTAATTGTTCTTCTATAAAAATCTCATCATTAACTGTAATTTGACTCTCTATTCCTGTCGTGAATCCCACAATTCTTTTATTTACTCCAGCTTCCGATTGCTGTTCTAAGGATTCTCTTCCGTAAAATTCATCTTTATAAAAATCAATAAACCATTCTAAACTAGCTTCGAAAATATTTAGTTCTTCTAAATGTTTAAATTCAAAATATGGATGTCGAATTTCTAACATTAACGTCTCTAATGTTTCCCAATCCACTTTTTTTAAGTTAATATCGTCATCATTAAAAGAATTTATGGTTTCAACGACTATTGGTTCTAAGTATTTTTCAAACAATAATTGATAACCATACTCTGCTGTTACACCTGTTCTTGCCAATAGAATTTCCTTTCCAAATAATTGATTTAACACAAATGATTGAAATGGTAGTGATGATATTTCGAAATCTAAAAATTGTTGAGCTAATCTCCATGCATAAGGGCCTTCAAATCCAAGGAGAGAATGTGTTTGACTTATATCTATAATCTCAATGCCATTTGTCTTTTGATTTTCTAACCAAGCTAGTACAGTGTCCTTTTTATTCGGTGTAGTAATAACTGTAATAGAATCCTCATTTTTAAATAGATTAATTATATCGATTACAGACCCATCTTCTTGTAACAATAAGGTAAAGAGTGTAGTTTCTTCTTCCATAAACATAATATCTTTCGTAACTAAACGATCTAGGAACTCTACATGGTCCTCCCCTTTTACAACAATTCTTCCTGTTTCCGATAAATCTATTACACCTATTCCGCTACGTACTGCATCATATGCTTCATTTTTTTCTTTTTGTATATTAATTTGATTACTCATGATTAAGTGCCCCCAATTCTCTCTTTATCACATCATTTATTGTCGGTAAATTACAGACATTATCTATATATAGTTGTTGCATTTTCTTTAATTTCTCAATCTCAGTTTTGCTATACAGCATATTAAATATTGTTTGATTGGTTTCCTTTAAATCAAAAATTTCACAAGTATACACACATTTAAAATAATCATTTTGCTCCATCAATGGAGCTAATTCTTTATGCCATCCATTTGGAAATACAAGAAATGGATAAAGTCCATTAGGTATTATATAATTCCATTTGTCTATAATGCCTCTTAAGGTAGGGCTAAAGCTATCTCTTTGAGCCCTTAACTCTTCATTTCCCATATGGTTTACAAGACTAATCACAGGTATTTTTCCAAATACCGCTTTTCCCATTGAGCAGGATGTAATATTATCGGTGATAAATAAATCACACGATAATATTAGTTGCTCGTATTCTTCCAAATGAAGAAATGGTAGTGAAACAAATTCTATTTTCCCTCCATTTTTCATAGAAACAAATTTAGTCTCATCTGAAACCCCAATAAATTTAATACATGTATCACTCGGAAAGTCCTGAAGGTATAGACTTAATAGTTCTTGTAATACAAATTCATAGCTAAACTTTGCATCATTGTACTGTTTCTTCTCCATGAGCCTCATTTTTACTAATAAGTTGGCCCATGATGATTTTGCAATCATAATTAATTTATCTTGTTCTCTACAACCAAGTTGTGCTCGTATTTTCATTTTTCTCTCTTCATCTACTTCTAAAGCTTCTTTATACAACTTGACAGAAACAATCTCCTTATTATCTTGTTTATGACTATTCACTGGACACGTTCTAATTAGCTTAAATTGAGACGGGATTTTAGGCAGTTCAATCACTGACCTTTTCTTTAAGCTATTGTAGTTTGCATTTTTAAATAGTTTATTTTCTAATAATCTGTCCTCACTACCCCAAGCTAAAGAATCAATAGAGAAACAAGGTATGTGTAGGTTTAATAGATAATCAAGATCAATAATTGGAGACTCTAAAAATAAATTATGGTAATCAGCTAAAACAATTGCATCAGGCTGAAAAGAATTAATTATCTGTTTAATAACCTCTTTTTGTTTTAGCCCCTTTGTTAGTGATGTAACATTGGCTACAGATTTACTGGCATACCATGAGAATTTTTCACTTGTTAAAAAATAAACTTCCCCATCTTTTTGAATTTGTTTAGCTAGACATAAGGCATTATGCAACTCACCAATGCTAAAATGACTAGGTGCAATAAACAATACTTTCATGTCTTATTCCCCTCTACTAAAATTTGCGAAAAGTATTCACTATCAAGTAAAGTTTCTCCAACTGCAATATTAAAGCGAATATCTCCATCATTAAATTCATTCTGATTACCATATATTCCGATTTGTATCCCTTTTTTGGGCCATTCGTATATAAAACATTTTGTACTATGTGATAATGCTAAAATAGATACAAATAACCCATTAGATAATTCGAGAATTACCTTATTATCTAAATAAATCTTTCTTTGTTTGCCATTTGGTATTAACGTGTTTTGCTCTCCATTCTGCCAATAATACATCTTTTTAATTTTTGTTTTTCCTTTTTTCTCCCAGAATAAGTGAAAGACACTAGTTTTTATTTTATCTTTCTGTAGGCTTTTCAATTGTATTTGTAAAACAGGTAGATCATATACAGTTGTATATTTAACTTTCCACTCATCAGATTGACAGAAAATCTGATTAATAAATTCCTTATATGTATTTTCCGTTGCTACTACTGAATGATTACTTTTATTGAGATATATTGAATTAATGCTCAAATCTTTCCTACAATCTGGAGTATAAGAGTTAGCTGTTGGTATCATTACACCGGGTAAAAAATTATAAGAACTTAATACTGAGTTTTCTTTTAAAATCTCTTTATCTTTATACATGAATTCCGTTATTTTACTACTTTGGTTTACTTTAATCTTTAAATTTAGTACATTATTTTGAACTAGATATTCTTGTTTTTTTTCGCTATATGTTAATTTATTTCTTCCTTTAAGGAAAAGATATATTTTTTTAGTTATCGCATTTCTATTTAATTCATCTTGATACGTAAGTACGGCATAATGAGCTTTTGACCAATTAACCTTTCCACTAAATTCAAAATTAAAATTGCTTATAGATTCTATGTCTTGTATAAACAATTGTTGTTCGTAAGATGTCTGAGGGAAAAACAATGTTAATTTCCCCTTTAATATGGAAGAAAATAAGTTTTTTAGACTTCCATGAATATGAAATTCCCCGTTTTCATTTATAATATGAAATTGGTCAGTCTCAATTGAGTACGGAATCTTATTAGATATGAATTTGGATGTATGACTAGTAATATCGTTATAGATTTCTTCCACTTCATCTTTGCTATCATGGGAACATAAAGTATAATAGTGCGTTTTTGTTATACATTTTTCTTTATCATTCCGTTTAAATATTACCGCTGGCATCCATCTTAATCCAAATAGGATACGCTCTATATTTCCTTTCCATATAAATCCAATATTAATATTTTGCGATTCAAACAATGTATAATTTCGCTCATACATGTTTGGATGACTAGGTAGATCAAATTGATTTACAAATTCATAGTCATGTAGTGCATATGGATACTCACCATATACCATAGGTTTAGAAACTAGCCCACTCTTTAGTGGTACCGTCATTTTCGCATCATATAACATGCACCAAGGATATATTTTTATATATTTTCCTTCCTGTGCGAAATCATTTATTTGAACTATCTTATCTGACAAAAAACAAATGCTTCTCTTTAATCTTGTGACCTTATGAGTAATTTCAAAACATGAATCAGATGTTATTTCCCATGACAGCTCATTTACTTTCGGTTCTTTTACTGCATTTAAAAATGGATAATCTAGATCTGGCCATGCTTCTTTTGCCAATAATTGCTGCTTTCTAAGGTCATATATATATAAACAACCAGTACTTTTACTTATTTGTACAGTTATATACATATTTTCTAGAACTAAGTATTCTTTTGTTTCATAAACATGATTTTTCCCATGCGCATGAATCGGAATTATTGCCTTTAATGCCCCAATATTTTTATTTTGATGACTAACAGCCGAAAATGTCATATTAGTGATACCAATTTTTTTAGGATTCAATACAATAATGTGATCCTTTATTTCACCCGGCTCTATGATACAGATTTGGTGTTTTTCTAGCGGTATGAAATCTAGTATTTTCGAGTTTTCTTGTTGAATAAGTAGTTTGTAAATTAATCTATCTAAAGAATTATTTTTTACATTAACGATACATGCAGATTCTTTTCCATTAATTAACTTAGGATAATTAGCAACATTTACTTCTAACGGATTTGCTATGGTTACTCCAAAATGAACAGATAATTCTAGTTCTTTTGCTTTTAACTTAGTAACAAGCTCTCCCTCTATTTCCTTATTTACTGTTATAACTTCTTCCCACTCGTACTTTTTATTTGGATAAAAAGTTTTCTTTAAATCAATTAAGTAATCTTTCCCTATCTTCGATGAAATACTAGCTTCAAGAGGATTCGGAAAATGGTGTTCATATACATAACAGATGTGAATCTTCTCTCCAACGATTAAATTGTTTCCTTCTAAAATATAACTAGTGAATCGTACTTGTTCTGTTTCTACCTCAGTAATCTTTTCACTTTTTATATCGACCCAACAATTCACATCTTTTGCTCCAAGATTAATAGCATATTTTACAACTTCAATTCCATTTTTTGTTATGGCGTTACTCTGAATAGAACGTAAGGATTTCAATCCCCTAACTGTTTTCCAACCTCTAGATAACCATATATCTTGGTCACTTTTTGAAATAATCGGTTTAAATGCATCTAATAGATAACTAATAACATAAGGTAAATAGCTCCTTAAATTCAAGTAGCCATCATAGTCTATATACGACCTACTTGTTTGATATAACCCCACTCTTTTATAGAGTGCCATGGCTACTTTATCTTCCGGATTCACTTCTGTGTCAATATACTTAATATCTTGTTGGATAAGATTTTTAATTGCATAAGCAAATAATTTATCTGGTATATTTCCCGAACGAAATTCTGGATGGATTAAAAAGAATCCTGCCCAGGTTCCATCTGAAACTGCTGCTCTTTGACCTGACAAACTAGAAAATAATAAGGTGGCTATAATTTCATTTTCATATTCAGCAATTAAATATAACTGTATCTTCCGCTCTCGAAATAATTGCTTGATGTCTTGCTTATTTAAAGGATACCCATATTTAATAGGTCCATATTGATATTTATTATAAAAGTGAGCTAACTTTTCACTATCTGCCTCTGTACACTCACGAACTTGAACATCTATACCATGGATCATATTTCCTCAACTCTTTTAGAAACTTGAATACTACCAGTAGCAACTTTCTTTTTATCTACATAAGCCGTGATTTCTACTTGTGAGATTACCCCAAGTGATCTTCCAATTTGGACATGTAATTCTAGCTGGTCTCCTGGTACTACAGGTTTTAAAAATTTCATATTACGTACAGAAACTAAATAACCCACATATGAACTGGGATCTATTTTAGGTGAACATGCGCCATGTGCATCTATTTTTGCTAGTTCTCCTGTAACATAAACAACAGCCGTCATTTGTGCCAAAGCCTCAATAATTAACACTCCAGGCATAATTGATTCATTTGGAAAGTGCCCTTCAAAAAAGGGTTCACTTATTGTTACATTTTTAATACCAATTCCACTCTTTCCTGGCTCAAGTTGAATAACTTTATCTAAGAAAAGGAATGGCCATTTATGTGGTAAGATATTTCGGATTTGATCTGCATTTAATACCGGTCTCACTTCACATCATCCTCCCTATTTTCTTCAATAAAATCAGCAATTTTATTAATGGAACCCAGTACTGCCATATTCTCGTCATACACTGCAACTCCAAATTCCTCTTCAATTGCCAGAAATAGCTCTAATGCATCCAAGGAATCCACTCCTAAGCCTCTTCCGAATAATGGCTGATCATCAGTAATGAAATGCGGTTCGATTTCTAAATCTAATCTCTCAGTAATAATTTCTTTAATTCTAGTAGTTAATTGTTTTCTTTTTGCAGCAATAATTTTTGTTTCTACATACGTAAACATCTGTTTTCCCCATTTCCTTGTTTAACTCAAAATTCGTCATTTAATCATCTATTGTTTAGCCATTAACTAATCCACCATCCACTGTAAAAACTTTCCCAGTGATATAACTTGCATAATTAGAGGATAAAAATGTTGTTAGATGTGCTACCTCTTTAGGTTCCCCAATTCTGCCAAGCGGCACTAGTTCTAACATCCTTTTTAATGTTTGTTGATCCATTCCTTTTGTCATATCTGTTTGTATAAAACCAGGTGCAACTGCATTAACCCTAATGCCGAATTCCCCACCTTCTAATGCTAAGGTCTTGGTTAAAGAAATAACCCCACCCTTTGAAGCAGAGTAATTACATTGCCCCCTTGCACCCGTTATTCCACTTGTCGACGTGATATTTACTATAGAACCTCTTTTCTGTCTCATCATGATTCTTAATGCTTGTCGACAACAAAGAAAGGTTCCTTTTAAATTTAAATCAACCACATGATCCCACTTTTCCTCGCTCATCATTGCAGCAAATCCATCATTAATAACTCCTGCATTATTTACTAAAATATCTATTCTTTTTTCCTTTGAGCGTATGTGTTGAAACAATTTATGAATAGAATCTTCATTTGTAATATCTACATGCATAGGAAATGCCTTTCCACCTTTTGCTTCTATAGTGTTGGCTATTTCATTTGCTGATTTTTGATTACTTTGAAACGTAAAGTAAACAGTTAAGCCCTGATTGGCTAGGTCCATTGTTATTGCTTTACCAATGCCTCTTGATCCTCCGATAACTAATGCCACTTCGTTTCCATTAAACATAAACCTGTTCCTCCTTAAATTCTTTCTCTATCATAGTAAGACTTCTTTTTAAATACATCGGTGTTTCTGTAGAGGATACAGATATGTTCTGTTTAAAGGAGCGACATAACTTGGTTAACGTATTTCCGGGACCTACTTCTATAAAGTGTTTCGTACCATTATTCAATAAAGTATAGATAGTATCTTGCCACATAACTGGATCTACACATTGTCTTTTTATATCTTGTAAAATATTGATTCTATCTGTAGTTGGTTTTCCTGAACAGTTTAAAACAATTGGTATTTGGGCACTTTTTAACGAAAATAAATTTAAATACTCCTTAAACTCAAGAACCATTTCTTCCATTAAACGCGAATGAAATGCATGACTAGTTGAGAGTATTTTAGTTTTTATACCATTTTTTTGATCTAATACCTTTTGAAACCTAAGAATGCTCTTACTCTCTCCAGAAAAAATAACCTGTGTAGGGGAATTATAGGCAGCAATATCAATTTCATATTGTTTAGATTCCTCTATAACTTCAAATAATGTTTGATAAGTATTCGACACAACCCCTAACATGCATCCCTCTCTCTTTACATTACTCATAAGTTGACCGCGCTTTCGAACAATGGATAGCGCATCTGAAAATTGTAAAGAACCTACTTCTACTAGGGCAGAAAATTGTCCTAAGCTATGACCGGCCACTTTAGATGGTCTTATACCGTTCAAATGTAAAAGCCTTGATATTCCTGTGCTTACCGTGAGAATAGCTGGTTGTGTAACACTTGTTTCTATTAATTTTTCACTTGGCCCATATAAACATAATTGCTTTAAATCAAATCCAAGCGTATCATTTGCTTCTTCAAATAATGGTACAAATATGTCTGGGTATTTATCTAAATACCCTTTACACATCCCTACTGATTGGGACCCTTGTCCTGGAAAAATAAATGTAATCATATGACACCCCCGCTATTTTCAAATTGAATCTTTTCTAAAATTTCTTCTGGTAATCTACTAATTAATTGATTATTCGACCGTGTTAAAACATGTTTTGAAAATCCTTCCGCTAGCAAAACTCGGCATCTCTTGCGGAATAATTTATAAACAAATTCTATATAAATTTTACTTTCATTCTTAAGATAGGTTTCTACAATTAAGTCGTCTTGAAAACGAGCTGATTTTTTGTAGGTACATCTTATATCAATAATTGGAAAATACAATTTTTCCTGTTTTAAATACTGGTTTATACCAGTCTTATCTAGCATTTGAAACCTACCCAGCTCAAACCAATGAAAATAATGAGAATGGTGAGCAATTCCCATAGGATCGCATTCCCCAAAACGTACATTCACCTCATTTTTTACTAAGTACACTTATTTCACCTACTTTTCATAAGAGCGTCGAAATTTTTGTATGGAGATTGTTAAAAATAGAATTCCCATACCAATTAATGCAGCCGATGGAATAAGAACAGAGGAGAATTCTTTGTTATATACTAATAAATCGTTAAAGCCTCCCATTGCCCAAGCTGTGATCGTAATATGCGCTAGGTTTTGCATCCATTCAGGCTCTATATAAAGTGGCCACCAAGATCCACCTAAAGCAGACATAGTTAACACGATTAAAATTGAAATACCATTTGCTTGGGATCTTGTTTGACATATAGAGGCTAATAAAATTGCTAGGCTTGAAGCTGCAAATGCAGTACATATCACTAGCAATATAATTCCTAATACACTTTTCCCTAGCCACATTCCAAATACAAAATGTCCTACGCTAAAAAGGACTGCACATTGAACAATAGCTGTTATAAAGCATGAGAGCATCTTTCCAAAAATGATTGATAATGTATTAATAGGTAAAGTAAGAATTTTTCTTAACGTTCCATTCTCTCTCTCTTCTACTAATGCACCTGCAGCTGCAGCAGTACCTAAAAGTACAAACATTACGGCATATCCCGGTACATTAGATTCAAATGGAGTAGGTTTATGTTCATTATCTGATGCTAATTCTTTAAACTCTACTTTCACATTTACTTCCATTTGGGCAGAGGCTTGTTTTACAATCTCTTTAGTCATATCTCTTTGTATTTCTGACACAATTTGAGTTACAGCATTTGAAACAACACTTGGAATAATGCGATCAACTTCATCTTCTATGATGATGACTTTGGCCTCTGTCCCTGAATATACATTTTGTGTGAAATCCTTAGGGATGACGATTGCCGCTTTTTTAGTTTGAACTTCCTTTTTTACCTGTTCTTCTGTATATGCTTTCTTTTTACCATTTAGTTCATAAGTTTCTTCTATCTCAAGGGCAGGGATTTTTTTCAATTCCTCAATAACCCTTTTAGAAAGTTCTCCATTATCATTTACTACTATAGGAATCTTGAATTTTTCTGTCTTACTATCAAATACATTTGATAATGCAAAACTAGCAACTGCAATAACTATAATAGGTGTAATAAATAAATAGATTAGACCAGGGATATCCTTTAAAAGAATAAGTAGATCCTTCTTAGCTATATACCAACCTTTCATTTTTACCATCTCCTTTCATTTAAGACCTTAAATTTTTCCCAGTTAAATGTAAAAATACATTTTCTAAATTAGAATTTTTAACATTAAATAATTCGATTTTCAAATTATACTTTTGAATTAATTTCATAACTTCTCTTGTAACATTAAAGCTATCTACGCATTGAATAATGACTTTTTTATCTACCAAAGTGCAGGATTTCACATCAGCAATCATTTTTGTTTTATGTATAAATTCTTCTGGAATATTTGATATTACAACCTCTAAATAATTTTCCCCATACTTTGTTATTAAATTTTTTGGGGTATCAATATCTAATATTTCACCCTTATCATAAATTGCTACACGATGGCATAACATTTCTGCTTCTTCCATATGATGCGTTGTATATATGACAGTGATTCCTAGTTCTTCTACGAGATGGCGAATACAATTAAAAATATGGTTTCTTGATTGTGGATCAATTCCCACTGTTGGTTCGTCTAAGAAAATAACTTTTGGCTTATTTAACAAACCGATCACTAAATTAATTCTTCTTTTCATACCACCTGAAAATGTATCAATTCTCTTATGTGCCCAATCCTCAAGCTGTGCGAATTGCAAAGCTTCTTTTATGCGTCTTTTTTTCCTATTTCCCTTTAATCCATATAAATCGGCATAAAAAGATAAGTTATCATATGCAGTTAAAGTCGGGTATAGCGCTAAATCTTGAGGTACTACACTTACATTTTTTTTAATCTTATTCCGTTCAGTATACAAGTCGTAGTTACATACTGAACCATGCCCTTCATCTGGCAGAGTAAGGGTAGATAGAATCGATATAAGTGTTGTCTTCCCAGCTCCATTTGGTCCTAGTAATCCTATAATTTCACCTTTACGGATATCAATGCTTAAATTCTTAATAACTGTATAATCTCCATATGATTTCTTAATGTTTTGAATGGAAATCATAGTATTTATATCAGTCATAATGTTTCCCCCTTCTTCTTGCTGTTACAATTTATTAGAAGTGACTCTTCTTTATCTCCATTAAAGCTTCAAGGTATTTATATCCATACTTTTCATCAGGTTCTAGATATGTGCCTTCTGCCCACTCATTCCAAGCATTAATAAATAAAAAGTCAGTGTCCTTACTATGTTGTAAAAGATACTTCTTAAACTTATCGGGACTAGCCCCCTCCATAATTAAAGCGCTTTCTTTTTTCCTTGGAGAGTTATCCCAATCTACAAAAGCCCCTTTATATATGTTTTCACGTTCTTTAATTTGACGGTTTAATATTCTTTTCCACACAAAATCATAACTTAAGTGAAAATCTTTTTTTTCTTGGTGTAGTGAATTTGTATTACCTATTAGTTTTTTTAAAGTGTACATAGGTTCAAACTCTATAGCAGCATCAAAAGGAAAATCTGATTTATCTTCAAAAATTGTTAACATTTCTACAAAGTGTATCCCTAGCAACCCTTCATATTGAGCCCATTTATTCCATAGACCCAACATTTTATTTAAGTTTGGTATAGAAGCTGGTCGGTAAATTACAAATATCGGTTTATCATTAATATTTAAATAGTTCTTGTTTTTAAAGAATGGCAAAAGATAATTAAAATGTTCTTTCCAATCAGACTCATCCCCATATTCTTGTCGCATTAATACTTCTCGGTCTTTCCCATCCCAAGATCTTGTCCAAGATTCATTTGCCCAACATAAGCAATATGGGAAATCAATTTCTTTACATTGATTTCTTAGTTCTAGTGGTTTTTCTAGTAATTTTTTCCCTTTGAACCAATAGTGATAATAGCAAAAACCATCTAAACCATACTGTTTTGCTAAGTTTATCTGCCACTTATGAACATCTAAATTTAACAAGTTGTAATAATAATCCCGTAATGGAGCCCTAGGCTGATAGTGTCCCAGAAAACGTGGTTTTGCTTTTTTTACATTGGTCCATTCTGTAAAACCCTTCCCCCACCATAAATCGTTTTCAGGTATTTCATGAAATTGTGGTAAGTAAAAAGCAATAGTCTTCATTAGTAAGGACTTCCCCCTTCCCCATATGCAGTTACGTACTTATTAATAAAAAACAATTACACAATATAAAACTCGATCTTTTAACATGTAACTATTTAATCTGATGTTAAATCTTGTCACAAAATAAGGCAAAAAGACCCTAATTATTGTAATTTTCACACACAAAAAACAATATTTTTAGTTTTTTAAAGAAAATTATACAAAAAAACACTTTAAATCCATTAAATTAATGTATAGTTTTATATGATAGGAGGGGTAAAATATGTCGTATTTTGGCGAAAAATTCACAAATTTATTGATAAATTTAGATGTGGCTAGCCTAATTGGAAAAATAAAACAATATCAAGGAAGATTGGAGGTCTATGAAAAGGAGTTTCCATGTACATTAGAAAAGTTGCAAAAATCTACTCAGCTTCAACATACCAAAGATTTTGTTGCAATGTATAAAAACTTAAAAATAACAAATAAAAGGTTAAAAGAATTAATTACATATGATTTGTCGCCAAAAACAATGATTGAAGATGAAATATCTTGTTACGTAGATGCGCTATCACTCATTCATAATAATTATGAAAGGCTTACTATTGATCCAAACACAATCTTAGAAATACATTTTCAACTTTTTAAATATGCTACTTCGGATAGTGGAACGTGGAGAAAACAGGACATCTTACTTGAAGAACATACGCAACTTAATTTCTCATTTTATTGCTATCGTCCTTTAACGATTAAAGAAATCCCAAAAGCAGTAAAAAATTTATGTGAAGAATACAATTCTTTATTAAATCAAAAAGAGATTGATCCGCTACTTTTAATTTGTAATTTTGTACTTAATTTTATATGTATTTTTCCTTTTGAATCTGGAAATGGAAGAATGGTACGTCTACTTATATCTTTATTACTATTACAAAGTAAACATTCACTAGTGAAATATATTTCACTAGATAAAATAATAAAAAAATACGAGAGAGATTATTATGATGCCTTATATAAATCTTCAGCAAATTGGCATTTTCAAGAACACAATGTATCCTTTATATTAAAATGTCTATTACATATTATTCTAGAAGCATATAAAGAACTAGACGTACATATTACAAGTTACCAACTAAAAGGGAACAAAACCTATAAAATTAAAGAGTATATATTAAAACAAGAACTACCTTTTACAAAAGAAGCAATACGAATGGTATTTTCAGATGTTTCACCAAGTACAATCAATAAAGCATTTGCTTGTTTACAAGAAGAAAAATTAATTAAACTAATATCAAAAGGCCGTAATGCAGTTTGGATTAAAACAAAAATATAAATAATATCAAAATATATAGGGTAATTTTCTAACATTAATGATTAAAACATACATATAAATTTATTTCACATACACAATAGATATTTTTACATAATACATACAGAGAGAATTTGTCGCTACATTATTCATACAACTATTTTTGAATTTTTTCTTTCTCTACTCTATACTTCCGAAAGTCTGATAACAGACTTTATAGGAAGTATTAAATATATAAAAACTATATATTTAATTTTTATATCAAAACTATTATTTTAGTAATAGGAACTTTTAGCATTATTCCGTTTCAACTAAAGCGTTTTAATAAAAGTAAAAGAAAAAATACCTAGATCCAGCTTTAATTCGTTAAAAAATTCGATTTCACTTAAGTAAGTGCTGATTAATCTTGTCTCTAATAGCAATGGCTATAAATTCTTCAATAGAGCTATTTGTTTCATTTGTAATTTCTTTCAAGTATTTGTACTCCTTACTTGTAAGAATGACAGACTTCGTTACAGTATTACTATCCAAATATACGCTATGATTCATTCTTGGAACAATTTTCCCTTCTATTATATAAGGCGTTAACTCTTCAATCCATTCCATTTGAATTCCTGGTGGCAATGTAATTAATGATTGACGAATCTCGAAATACCAAAATGTCTCTTCTTCTAAAATCTTTATATTTCTGGGAGATACGTACTGCAATATATTATCGATTATGTGAAAAATGTTGTTTCGTAATTGCGCAGATTTAGGAAAACGAAACTTAACAAACCTTTGATGATGACTTCTAGGTTTATCCGACAGTTTATAAGCGGACTCATATCCTGCTTTTAATGCCTCACTAAGTGTCATATTAGTTCCAAATTCATCAAGAACTATAATATTACCACGTTTTGGAATAGAAATAACACGTGCCAATGTATTGCCCTTAACAAACTTTTGAAATAATACTACATTATATTTCTGCGAAAATGTATATATATGATTAGCTTGTTCTACTTGTTGAACAAGTTCATGAACATCCTCCTCCTTCACAAATTTCGTTTGTCGATTACGATATTCTATTAAAGAATAAACTAACTTTCCTTCTTCTATCCATTTTTCAAGCTGATTCATACTAATATGATACTCTTTACTTGCTTGGTATAAAGTAATTCCCTCAATTTTACGTTCTTCTTTTACCTTTTCTACTTCTTCTCTACTAAATAAAAAACTACCATCTAAACGCCACGTATCCTTATTTATTGGTGTTAGCTTTCCTTGCTTCATTAAATTATTAAAAATAAAGTGACTTATATCTAAATAATCTTTTACTTCATTTGTAGTCATAGTCATTTCATATACGCTAATCATTCTAATTCCTCCTCACACCTCATGATTTACATAATAATATTATGTAAATTAGAATTTGTAGTATTTACATTTTAAATAAATTATATCATATATTAATACATACATTAGATTGTAATTTACAATAACGTTTGATTTAATTTTCTTTTAAAATTAGATTTTATTAATGATTAAATTATATAACATAAATACTGTATTAAAAATTAAATAATAACCATAGAAAATGGGAGATTTTCTATAGTTACTATTTACTTATTACTTCATAAAATTTAATTTTAATATGTAATTTAATTTATAATTGATTACGTTATAATATTTAATATAAAAGGAATTTATAAGGGGTTGAATTACATTGAAATTTGAATTAGATATTATTCATAGTGAGACTTCTTTAAATAACATTGAGAAACAAAAACAAAATTTTACAAATTTAATTGCATTATGGAACCCTGATTATATAAATGAAGCGGAATTAAAAAAGGAAAATAACGAAAGAGAAGATTCATATACATATGAAGGATTTTCAGATGAAGAAATACTGTACTACTACTTGAATCGACAAACACATTTTGACCAAGGAAAAAGAATCAAGGATGCATCAAGAATCCTATATGCACGTGATTTAAGTCAGTTTTATTTCTTTATTAAACAAAGTGAGGAATTTCTACAGAAAGATGTAAAGAATTATAAATTTGGTCAAGTATGGAGAAACCTTAGAAAACGGCATATCCGTAATTATCAAAAATGGTTATCTCAAGAGGCAATCTCCTATCAGTCAAAAGATAAATACAAACCATCTACAATTAGTAGAAAGCTTGGTGTTATTCGTTCATATTTGAAATGGCTATATGAAATCCAATATATTCAGGATCCTCTACATGTTGAAATACTAAGTACAACTGTACATAAACAACATAAACCTAAACGTGAATTATCATATGAGGAAGTAAAACAGTTACTTCATTACTACAAGGATAATGAAATCAATTACGCTTTATTGTCAGTTCTAGCTACTACAGGGTTACGTGTTGCAGAAGTAGCACATGCAAAATGGGAAGATCTTGAGTATGATGCTATACGAGGTCGATACTATTTAAAGGTTGATACAAAGGGGGATAATGAACGGATCGTTTCTATTAATAAGGAGATTTTTAATCGGATTGTAGCATTTCGAATTCGGCGAAGATTACCTATAGACATTGGGAATAGAAATGGTGGAAGAGTATTTCAAACTAAAAACCATACTCCTTATAGAGAGAATTATTTGTCACAATATATTTCTAAAATCATTAAGGATACCCAGCTATCCTTTACAGTAAATATTGGAATTACTCCCCACTTCTTTAGACATTTTTATGTGCAGTACTTGTATGATTACAAGAGATTACCACCTCATGTTATTGCAGCTGCAGTAGGTCATAAAAATGATAGAACTACAAAAGAAAATTACCTAAATCAGCGATTGACGAAAGATAATGATGCCGGTAATTTAATTTTAGAAGATGAATTTTAAATTGTCCCTTCATAATTTAATGTTAAATAAGTTGAATGTTGCTATTTATAGTTATGTATTTTTTATACAATTAAAAACGATTTACCTTCTATTTATTTTTACCTTTCTCATATCCATTCATTAGTTATTCGAAAAGGTTTCCTATAAATAGGTGATATTTTCAGAAATCTTTGCAGGCACTATTATAAAATACTTAGAAAAAATCGCACCATAACTTATCATAAGTTTATGGTGCGATTTTATTTAGAAGCGTTAATTTATCAGTAGTAAATAATATATAATCCAATTTTTTTGTTCTAATAAAGATAGTTTCTGAATGCTTAAACTTATTACCGATTTCCACTGCTTTGTTAGTACCCTTACACGTATTATTATTATTAATCTCAATTATATCTTCTAATGGAATACTTATTGTTGCGCTTTGCCATGTAATGGTTATTTTTTCTATTGATTTTATAATTTCTATCTCTTTCATATTTCTAGTAACTCCCTATTTCACTTGTATTTATCTATATAATAAATTATATATTTAGAATAGAAACCAGCCAATTTCATATATATTCACTCAGCCATTGTGTAAATAGGTAATTCTTGTACAAAGATTTTTAGATTTAGTTACAATCTAGGGCTAATTTGCAAATTTCTTTTTGGGTTGAATTTTTGGATAATCTAAATTATGATGATATCATTTATAATATAAAATGCTATGAAAATATAAATAAATTCAGCAGAGCTCAAGTCCAGACAACATATAGAGCTATGAAAATGAGTTGAAGTGGCTTTAGCATTGCTTAATACCTATAACCAATTATTTGTTAATAGCTAAAAAATAATCTTATAGGAGGGGATAGATAAAAGTATCTTATAACGAATAAACCATATGTGAAAAATATCTAGGAATGGTGCTAATGAGAAAAAAAACTAAATATCAGACTTGGATTCGAATGAAAAAACTGATTGTATTTTTGATAAGCTCAATAATTCTTCTATTGATAACATTATTGCCTATTACTTTCTATCTGCGAATCCTATCAGGGGTTATAGCGATGCCTTTTATTTATATAACGTTTATACTTTCTTATTCTACTTACCAATTCGCAGCATTCGGAGAGGATTACCAATCAAAAATACATGATTTAATTGTTAAAAAAGTGAATTGGGATGGAGAAGGAAAAATATTAGATATTGGAACAGGTAGTGGGTCATTGATTATTAAACTTGCAATGACTTTCCCTAAATCCTTTTTAACTGGAATTGATTATTGGGGGAAGAATTGGGAATACTCACAAGATCAATGTCAACAGAATGCTAAAATAGAAGGTGTATCTGATAGGGTTAATTTTTTAAAAGCAAGTGCCGCTGCGCTCCCTTTGCAGGATGATGCATTTGATATAGTTGTAAGTTGCCTAACATTTCATGAAGTGAAAGATACAAACAATAAAATAGAATTAATTAAAGAGGCTATAAGAGTATTAAAACCTGGTGGTGAATTTATCTTCTTAGATTTATTTATGGATGAAAAAATATTTGGGGATACAGAAGAGTTATTATATAACCTAGAGAAACTCGATATATCTAAATTGAATAGCTACAAGCTTGCTGAAGAAATGAAATTACCAAAGCTTTTATTAAATAAAAAAGTATTAGGAAATGCAATGATTTTGATTGGCAAAAAGTAAAAGAGTATTAATTGCTTACGAAAGTATTGAAGAGTTTTCTAAATAAGGGTACTAACTTTATTTAACAAAGTGATGTAACTCTATGTATTTTTATTAGCGAGTGGACGTAGACCTATTTAAGCATTTAGTGTGTTTGGTAATCAAATATGAATTTTTCAAACGTAACGTAGTGAAGCACATTATATTAGGGGTAGCGCCACATAGCTATTAAGCTAAGATTATGTAAAATCAATTTCAGGTGAGAAGGTTTTGAAAAAGCTGATTTTGTATTAAATAAACCAAAAGATATTTTGAATTTACTTTAACCAAGCTCGTGTCTAATAAAGAAATTAAGTTACTCACTAAAAAGTCGATTTCTTAACGTACAGGAAATCGACTTTTTATTTATAGGATTAGCGAAAGAAATTTGGTTTTTGTTGGCGCTATCTTTCAGTGAAGGTTTTATTGATATTCTAATTTTATTAGCATAAAACACCTTAATTCTAGTTACCTTTATGCTTCTTATTAAAATTCCTGGCAAAGTTTATGGGTTAATAATTAACCTACGGCTAATTTATAGGTAAACTGATAATCAAAGTGTTAGCTTGATGGAAATAAAATAAAAGAACTCTTTTTAAATGTAGTTGGAAATTTAATTAAAAAATATGAGGTTTAATCCATAATAATTACAAATTAATTAATAAGAAAACAAAGAGTGATTCCTCTTTTTATACCGTTTTATTAAACCGGAAAAACTTCAATTTTTGTTGGCTTTGAAAACCTACGTTCTAATTCTCTTTTAATCTTATTAACAGCAAAAACTTCTGAGGATGCATGAACTTTAGCTACCTTTTTTATAGCAGTATTACCCGTGACTAAAATATAACTTACCGAATACGATGAAATCATATATTCACCCTTTCAATGTAACATGTTGTTATAATATATGATCCTTATCTTAACTCTATGAAAGAAATGTAAATTAATATTAAGTTTCCTTTTTAATTCATAGCATATACTTAACTAAATATTAATGAAAAAAGGCCTCTTTTCTCGTTGAAAAGAGGCCTTTTACCGTATCATATTAAGGTTTTTCGGGTACTAGTAATAGTAAGTAATGTACTGGGATACAATTTATTTACTATGCAATTAAGTATAGCATGTATATATCATAAAAGGCTGTGTCAAATTTACGAATAAATATAGTATCAAAATACTTATAGGTAACCAAGTACTGAAGTTAAACTATTTTCATACTTCTGCAGTTGACTAAAATTTAAATGAAACTTTAAATTGAGATTAATTATCCAATGTTCTTATCTCTTCGGGAGTATCTTTGTATTTTTTATTTTCTTTCAACAATCTATAAAACTCACTTTTTAATATATTTTTTTCGCGTTCTAGTTTCTTTTGATGGTTAGTTAATTCATTTATACGCTTCGCACTTTCTTGTATTTTTAAATACATGCTCATATCAACCTCCCAATAAATTATGCTTAAATATATGAGGTTTTTGTACAAAAAATACGGTGAAATTTTTCTACAAAGAGAGCTTTTCTTTGGTAGTCATTATAACCTTGCTATCTGGAGTTTATGTGGAGACATAAAAACTTCATAGGAAAATTATCTTTACTTCATATCAGCTTCAGGAGCATGCGATAATTTATGTGCATAATAACACTAAAAAGAAAGAGGTAATCAAGATGTCACTTGAAACAAACATTATTCTTTCTTTATTAGATGTACAACTGTGAATTGCTCATTATCGGGATAATAGTCGCATACAAGTAAAATTAATTCAGCACCATACTCAAATAAGTACGCAAGTGTAAATAAAGTAAATTAGACATTTATACATATTTTGTATATAAATTAACCAGTTCCTTATATGTTAAGGAACTGGTTGTTGACTTATTAGAAAAAGTTATATTTTATTAATTAGTTCTTGGGTCTTTAGTTTTCGTTATTGGAAGTTAAAAGTGCCTATGTTTTAAAGTTCTGTGAAGAGTTTTTTCCATTTTTGTGCTATTTCACTATCTGTATTTATACCCTTAGAATCTATGAAGGTTTCCCATTGCCAGATCTCAGCCCCAATTAAATGCAAATCAGTAAACTTTTCAATAAACTCAATAAAATTATCTGCTACATAAGTGACTGAATCTTCTTCATGGTCCCAGTAAACAACAGCTGCATCTTCGTTATTAGAATTCAAATCTAAAGCAAGATAATCACCGTTGGGAACGGTATAGAATGCTAATTTTTGTCGTAAATTTTCACCATAATTATCTCCTACATCCTTTAAGCTATCTGCAACTTCTGCTAAGTCCTCAATCGAATCTAAATTCCAACATAGTTCACCTGCAAAGATATCATCAAATTCAGCTGGTATAGAAAGTTCATCTGGAAAGGACCATCTAAGCTCTACTTGCTTTGAAAATTTCACTAAAACTTCTTTGAAGCTAATAGGGAGAGGATAGCCTAATTGTTGTTCTGTTAATTTAATTTCTTCTGTTGCTGATTTTTCAACAACGAAAGATTCAATATCCCCTTTAATTTTTTCTATTTGATGAAACGTTTCGTTCCAGTTATTAATCCAATTTTGACTGTTCAACATAGCCAGTCCTCTCTTTTTATGTATTTATAAGATTAGATTATCATGGTAAAGCTTATTTGTATTAAAGTTTTTTTAATGAATACTCTATTCATTTCTAGTTCACATAACGTCTCATTATCGGTAGCAAGGAAAAAGGAGAAACCCTAGTCTTACAAGGGAACCTCCTTTTTTGTTCTATCAATCTATGCAATTTTTAATACATTCCTAGTACGGTTTTAGGTTTTAGGTTTGTTACTAGATCAGCCGAAATGCTGCGGTACCCATTAAATAGCAAGTGTAGAAATTGCTTGTTTGTAGATTAATTGTTGTTTATTACGAATCATCATTAGGATGGTAAATTTATCTGTTGCAAGAATCTTCCCACGTACTGGAACGCCATTCTTTAAAATTAATGTAACTCCCCTTGTTTCTTTGTATTTACTTTTCTTCTAATACCTGCTGCTTTTCACTGTTGGATATTTGTGATTCCCATTCACTTTCTATTTTTCTAAACCATTTTCCTATTTTGCTTAGATAATATCTTTTTATTTCACCATTAGGAATCCAAATTTCACGTTCCTGTATTTGATTCATCACTTCATGAAGAATCTCATCATGTTCATACTTTCTAGGTTTTCTATAATGTGTTTTTACAAACTGTGTATATTCTCTACGTAACCAATTAGAAATATGTTGTCTTTGTCTTTGCTTGAGATGTGACCATTTTTTATTTGTTTGAAGGATTTTTCCATTTACTTTTATGTGGTTTTTCATCGACACTCATCCCCTTTTACTAGCAAAACGAATATATCACTATCGTATCACATTTAAATCGAAATACTGCTCTAGGTACATATTTCGCAAGAAATCTATCCAAAATATATACAATATATTCTCCATTTAGCTGATTAAGTCTACACAAGATTAAATGTAGACTATTATTGTATTGTTTTAGTTTTTTAAAGTATTACAGTATGTGAAATTATTATGCTAAGCATAAAAAAAAGCCCCTTGAAAGGAGCACTTATTTGACAAGGTACTGTTCTATTTCTTTTATTAATAGTTCTGCACCTTCTGGACTTAATGAGATCTTACCATTTGCTAATGCCATGTTACGATTTGACACTTCTCCTGTTATTGCACAAACATGACCAGGCTGATACTTCTGTAAAATGATGTCTTCCCCTTCTACAAAAATCTCTAATGGTGATTTTTCTTTAATCCCAAGCGTATTTCTAAGTTCCTTTGGAATCACTATACGCCCTAATTCATCCACTTTTCTAGTTACTCCGGTTGCTTTCATCCAGCATATTTCCCCATTTCATTATCAATTTTTACCCAATTTATTCTTTACTATTGTAACAGGCTTTCACCATACATGAGAAACATAATAAACCAAAAACAGACAATCATAATAAAAAACTCTTTAAACCCTTGCTGAAAGGAAATACGACCTTCTTCCTCTTTTCGCAATACTGCATAAAATAACTATTCTTTTATGGATTAAGGCATGAATTTCCTGTCAAGGAGTTACTTCAACTCGTTAATATTACTCGTAGTACGTACTATTATTGGATGAAACAGCTCAATCATCCTAATCCAAATGCGGAGGTAAAAGAACTGATACAAGTGATTAAAACGATGGGTGTTATGGCTAGTAACAATACAGCTCATTCTTTCGTTTTGGAGTATTTCAAAATGTTAACTGGATGGGTATGTACGGTGACCTCTACTTAATTATCAGAAAAACATTAACCTTTAATTGTATACACGGTAATTACCATGATTTTCCGATAACAGCATCATAATAAATCTTTCCTTTTCCTCTTTTTATCAGTATTGGAAGGTAAAGAGGGGGCTAGGCACAAAAACAGGTTGTGGAGAAAGTCTTCTTCACAACCTGAGAGTAAGTTATATATCCAAATATGATCTGTTCTTTTAACTATTTAGTCTTTTATAGTCGATATAACTAGAGTCATAATAAATCCACTGACCTGTTCCAATTCTTAGCCAGCCATTCTTTTCTTCATATACTGTAACTTTTTCA
>NZ_JALNUG010000072.1:0-222 GCF_026540675.1 Bacillus sp. GC_Bacil_1 | reverse complement strand
TATAAGTATATAGTAAAGGTTGGAGGAAATAAAAATGGGGTTAAAATCATAAAATTAATAACTACCCATACCATAACGACACTCGATCTTACACTGCCAGGCATCAATTTCTGAATAATTTGTTCTGTGCTTTTTCCGTGGTATTTTTCCATATTACTCTCCTAAAAACTAAAAAATTTTATCTAAAGTTGCTCCGATTCCAGATTTAACTCTATCTTTTAT
>NZ_JALNUG010000071.1:0-261 GCF_026540675.1 Bacillus sp. GC_Bacil_1 | reverse complement strand
CGTTTAGTTTTGAGAGTTCAATTCAACATTGACTCTTAAATGAGGATATGATATAAATAAATCCTGCAATTTGTATGGGCCTATAGCTCAGCTGGTTAGAGCGCACGCCTGATAAGCGTGAGGTCGATGGTTCGAGTCCATTTAGGCCCACCATACATTTTGGGGCCTTAGCTCAGCTGGGAGAGCGCCTGCCTTGCACGCAGGAGGTCAGCGGTTCGATCCCGCTAGGCTCCACCAAAAAGCTATTTTAAATAGCAAATG
>NZ_JALNUG010000070.1:0-266 GCF_026540675.1 Bacillus sp. GC_Bacil_1 | reverse complement strand
CGCGCCCGAGAGGAGTCGAACCCCTAACCTCTTGATCCGTAGTCAAACGCTCTATCCAATTGAGCTACGGGCGCATATGGTGCCGAGGGCGGGGGTCGAACCCGCACGGTGGTCACCCACCGCAGGATTTTAAGTCCTGTGCGTCTGCCTGTTCCGCCACCCCGGCATGTCATATTGAAAATTGGAGCGGAAGACGGGATTCGAACCCGCGACCCCAACCTTGGCAAGGTTGTATTCTACCACTGAACTACTTCCGCAAGACATGT